>NZ_QQWV01000036.1:0-38227 GCF_003951715.1 Sphingomonas sp. ABOLH
GTCGGGCTACGCCCTCCCTACGCCGCCAGCAGCGCGAAAACCGCGCCCAGCATCAACCACCCAACATCTCAGCAAGGGGGTCCCTTTTGCGCGCCGATAGGGGGTCCCGATTGAACGCCGATTGACAACGCTGCAACTCGATGCGCTGGCAAAGGCCGGGTGCGAGAAGGTGTTCACTGACAAGGCAAGCGGCGCGAAGATCGACCGGCCGGGGCTGGTCGAGGCGCTGGGCTTCGCACGCGCCGGCGACACGCTGGTGATCTGGAAACTCGATCGGCTCGGCCGCTCGATCCATGGTCTGATCGCGCTGGCCGCGGACCTGTCGGAGCGGGGGATCGACTTTCGGTCACTGACAGACGGGTTCGACACATCAACGGCATCGGGCCGGCTGCTGTTCCACATCCTCGCCTCGGTCGCCGAGATGGAACGCGAGCTGGTGAAGGAGCGGACGATCGCCGGGCTGGCGGCAGCGCGCGAGAAGGGCAGCACGGGGGGAGGGCGCAAGCTGGTGATGACCCCCGAAAGGATCGACACGGCGCGCAAGCTGCTTGCCGTGGGCGAAAAGCCGGCCCGGATCGCAAGGCTTCTGGGCGTCGGCCTCTCGACCTTCTACCGGCAGTTCCCGGCGAGCGACCGCCCGGAAGCAGCCACTACCGACATATAATCCTGTCTTGGTATCAAAGCCCCCCGGCGAGCTGACGCATCTTGTCCATTTCCCGCGCCAGCCGCATCTGCGGACTGTCGTACAGCTCGCGCATCAGGCGCATCTCCGGCCTGTTATAAATCTCCTGCATCAGGCGAACCGTTGGGTTCTCCTGCGCCGCGCGGATCGCACGAAGTGCAGGGGTGTCCATACCAGCCAGCAACATTGCACCACCCGAAATGGGTTCGCCTGCGAGCTGCGCAAGCGCGATGTTCCGGGCAACCCGCAAACCCGGGCCGGATTCCGCCTGCCGGTTAATCTTCGCATCGCGCCGGGCGCGAGCCTGATCCAGATACCGCTGGCCAGCCTTTTTCCACTTGGCCTGAAGGCGACGGATCGTTGCCTCATCCGGTGCGTCCAGCACCCGCTTGGCTGCCGTGGTCGGTTTCAGCGTCAGTGCCGCGATCATCATGTCCGCCATCTTGGCAAGGACAGGTTCATCGTTCAGACCCGATCCTTCTGGTCGGCCGCGTCCGCGCTTTGCTGCATTGTTCATCTGCCGGTCCTTTCCTGTGCCGACCGCAATATCAGCAAACAAAACAGTAGCTTCAATGACGATAAATCCCGAACAAAAGCGAGAATAATTGACCGTCAAAACGACGGATCGATCCCGGAAAGCGAGAATAATTACTGCCTGTCGTCACGCCTTGCGAGTGTCCAGCAGACCGCTTTGTCAGGCAGGCGGGTCGAAGGTATCGCCATTCGGAAGGGTGAAGACCGATCCATCGAACGCAATGCCTTGGCCTCCAGCGGTCCGCAGCTCTTTGCATCCAGGCATACGCCCATGAGGATCGTCCTTTGATGACGCATCGATCCAATGCTGCACTTGAATGACCTGTACGCGATGCCCAAAGTGGGTTTTAACCTCAACACTCTTCCTAGTCGGCTGAATGTGCGTTTCTCTCTGGGGTTATTTGACCTTACGGTGCTTCCATTCCGG
Source organism: Sphingomonas sp. ABOLH (assembly GCF_003951715.1). Taxonomy (NCBI): domain Bacteria; kingdom Pseudomonadati; phylum Pseudomonadota; class Alphaproteobacteria; order Sphingomonadales; family Sphingomonadaceae; genus Sphingomonas; species Sphingomonas sp. ABOLH. Next base: position 1,644 of record NZ_QQWV01000036.1, read on the forward strand.
CGCTCGGAGAAGCACTGCCGCATCGCCGTCATTGTTCCAAACAGCAGATCCAAGCTGCCAGTAGAAGCGATGCTTGGTATGACCATCGTCCATCTTCTCTGACGTGTTCGTGCCCTTTCCGGTCCTGAGCACGACAACGTCGCCAGCTTTCACCTTCTTGTCTGGAAACCAGTAGATATGGCGGATCTTGTTGGAAACCGAGCCTTCAGCCGTGTAGGTCGTATCGCCAAGCAGATAGTGGCCGATATCGCAGTCATTATCGACCTTGATATAGACGTACTCCTTTTCGGCGTCGCCGTGCCCGCTGATGTTGCTGATATGCACGTCCATTGCCATCGCACCCTCCTATCGGTCGCCCATGCCTCCCACAGCGCCTCGAGCTGATCGGCTGTCATCACGCATAGGTGGGGTATATTTGTTCACCACCATTGGAACGCAAGTAGAACGTATGCTAGCCGGCATATCTGATTACGGCGGCTAGGTGCCGACGTTACGAGGGGTTGAAGAAGGCATGGACACACCGGCGCTGCGGAAGGCCCGAGGGGCATTCTTCACCCCGCCGGCGCTCGCCCGCTTCATTGCCGATTGGGCGATCCGCACCGACACAGACACCGTGCTCGAACCGTCGTGCGGCGATGCCGCTTTCCTGCTGCCAGCGATCGAACGGCTGCGTAGCCTCGGCGCGTCGCCAAACCTAGCGGATCAGCTCCACGGCATCGAAATCCATGACGCTTCGGCTCAAGCCGCACTCGCGCAGCTCTCGAGGCACAAGGTCGAGGGAAGGGTCGCTGTCGGCGACTTCTTCGACCAAGCACCGCCAGCGGCGAAGTTCGATGCCGTGATCGGCAACCCTCCCTACGTTCGGTATCAGCAATTCACCGGCGACGCTCGAGCCAAAAGCCTCCAGGCGGCGCTCGCGCAGGGGGTGCGGCTGACCGGCCTCGCCAGCTCTTGGGCGGCGTTCACCATCCACGCCTCCGACTTCCTGAACGAAGGTGGCCGGCTCGGCCTGGTGCTTCCGGCCGAATTGCTGACCGTCAATTATGCCGCACAGGTCCGCCGCTTCCTGCTGTCCCGCTTCGCCAAGGTACGCCTGGTCCTGTTCGAAGAGCTGGTGTTCCCGGACGTGCTCGAGGAGGTGGTACTGCTCCTTGCGGAAGGAACGGGCGGGGCTCCCAGCTTCGAAGTCTATCAGGCGCGCAATATCTCCGACCTCGAGCGCATCTGCGCCAATTCCTGGATCGGCTATGCGCCTTCCGGCGATCAGAAATGGACGCCAGCCCTCCTGCCGGCCGCGGCGCTCGACATATATGCACGCCTGACAGAAGGATCGAGCTTCGCGACGCTGCTCGACTGGGGCGAAACTTATCTGGGCGCGGTCACCGGCAACAACGACTTCTTCTCGCTCAGCCGCAGCGACATTGCTCGCCTCAAGCTGAAGGCTGGCGAGCTGCTGGCAATCTCACCCCCGGGGTCGAAGCACCTACGTGGCCTGACCTTCGGGCAGGCGGCGTGGGAAGAGCTGGCCAAGGAGGGCAAGCGCTGCTTCCTGTTCGCACCTGGTGCGAAGCCAAGCGCAGCGGCACGCGCCTATATCGCGCACGGCGAAGCCACCGGCGTCCATCACGCTTACAAATGCCGTGTCCGCTCGCCGTGGTGGCGGGTGCCGATAGTGGAACGGCCCGATCTGCTGTTCACCTACATGAACCATGATCGTCCACGTCTCATCACCAACGATGCCGACGCCCAGCTCCTCAACTCGCTATATGGCGTGAAGCTGAAGCCCACAGTGCGCGCGATCGGCCGCGAGCTGCTGCCGCTCGCCTGTCTCAACTCGGCGACGCTGTTGGGCGCCGAAGTCGTCGGTCGTGCCTACGGCGGCGGCATGCTGAAGCACGAACCCAAGGAGGCTGACCGGCTCCCAGTGCCATCATCGGCCACCCTCGAGGCCGTCGCCGACGAGCTGCGAGCAATCCGACCGCAGATCGGGCGAGCGTTGCGTAGTGCGAAGCCGCAGCGCGCGATCGATCTTGTCGATACCATCATCCTCGAGCGACACCTCGGCCTCAGCACCGTGGAAGTCGCCGGCCTCCGCGGTGCCCGCGATCTGCTGTTCCAGCGTCGTGTCACCCGTAGCAGGAGCGAACGTGTCACCGATTGAGAAGGCGATCGACGCAGCGCTCCGATCGTTGCAGCCCAAACCCGACGACACTGCCTCTTCGGACACGAAGAAGGCATACAGCGAAGCCATGTCGGCCGCCGTCGCCAATACGATCGGTGCCGAGCTGCGACGCCGCGGTTGCAAGGAAGCCCGTCCGGCCGAACCGGGCGAGCTGGGTGGGTCAGGCGCCGAACGCCGGATGGCTGGCGGTATCGGCGCCAAGAAGGTCGACGTGACTTGGGCGACCGAAGAATCCGGCCTGCTGCTCGGCATATCGATCAAGACGATCAACTTCCGCGACAGCCGCACCCGCAATTTCCAGAAAAATCTCACCAACCGACGCGGCGACATGCTGATCGAGGCGGTGACCCTGCACCGGCGATTTCCTTACGCCGTCCTCGCCGGCCTGTTCTTCCTCGATGCCGGTGCCGAGCACGATCATGTGCGGGAGGGTGGTGCTACACCTCGCCGGCGCTCAACGTTCCTCAACGCTCACCAGCGCCTCAAGCTGTTTACCGGGCGACGCGATCCCTATTATCGGGACGAGCAGTTCGAACGCTTCTACCTCATCTTGGTCGAAGCCAATCCGAACGCCTCGAGCATCCGCGCATTCGCCGTGGGCGAGCCTGAAACGGAAATCCCGATCAATCAGCTCCTGGACGACCTGATGGCGCTGGTTGCCGAGCGGAACCCGGATTTCTACGAGTTCAATGACGTGTCCGGCAGGCTTCTCCGAGCAAGGAGCTGACCCCCAACTGCGCACCCCCTTGATTACCAATACGTACATACATACGTGTGGCTGAAGGAGGTAGCGATATGGCTTATATTGATCCGCGCATGGTTACGTCGCCCAAAGGGCGGGTCGAAAGGCTCGACGTGATCTTCGACGGTGGCGAGGGCGACTACGCCGTCGCCAACATGTTGTGGGATGGTCAACCGGCGACAGGCGTTCGCTGGAATGGCGGCGATCAGGGCGAAAAGTTTCAGGGGCTTGGCAATCCCCAGAGCCGTGGCATCCCCACTTGGTTCATCCTTCCCGATCCGATTGCGGAACTCCTCCGCGAAAATCCCGCGGCGCTTGTGCGCAACGATCCTGCGGCTCGGTAGGGTCGTTCAATGAGTGATGCTGAAGCCGATAAGCCGGCAGCGATTGTCGCGCTCGATCTTGGCCCTTTGCCGGTTGCCAAGATCAACGGCGTTCTTGGGAGCACCTCAAGGTTTGTGACACGGACAGCGGTAAGCTGAACAGGTAGCGAACAGGGCGGCTCAGGCCACCTTGGCTCCGGGTCCGCCGGCGATGTTGAGTGCGCGGTAGCCGTCTTGATCGAGCTCGGCAGCGGCGTTTTGCCAGAGGTAATCGCCGGTCAGGCTGATGTGTCGCTAGCCTAGCGGGGCTACATGGGCGAGCAGCTCGTCGGGCGCGGGCTCGCCGCTGGCGCGCAGATGCTCGACGGCGCGGCCCATGTAAAGCGTGTTCCAGTACACGATCGCGGCGGTGACCAGCGTCAGCCCGGACGCTTTCAGCGCCTGGTTCTCGAACTGCGGATCGCGCAGGCGGCCCTGTTTGTGGACGAACACGGCTTGGGCGAGCGTGTGACGCGCCTCGCCCTTGTTGAGCCCAGCCTGACACTGCTGGCGGAGCGCCCTGGATTCTAGCCAGTCGAGCGTGAACAGCGTGCGCTCGATCCGGCCCAGCTCCTGGAGCGCGAAGTCGAGCCGGTTCTGGCGACGGTACGCGGCCAGCTTCTTCAGCATGACCGACGGTAGCACCACGCCGGCCTTCACGGACGCGGCGAGCCGGACGATCTCGTCCCAGCTTTCGCGGATGGCAGCGATGTTGAACGGGCGCCCGATCAGCTTCGCGAGCGCCTCGGGGCGGGCCGTGCCCGGGAACAGGCCGAGCCGGCGATCGGCTAGATCGCGCAGGCGGGGCACGAACCGGAAGCCGAGTAGGTGCGCGAGCGCGAACACGTGGTCGGACGCGCCGCCCGTATCGGCATAGTGGGTCGCGGGTTCGATGCCGCAGCCGTGCGCGACCAGCCCGTCCAGCACATAGGGCGCCTCCGCCGCGGTCGCCGAGATCAGCCGGACATGGTAGGGCGCGTAGGTATCGGCGACATGGGCGTAGATCTTCTGCCCCGGCTCCCGGTCGTAGCGCGCGTTGGTGCTGCCGGCCGCGCCCCGCCTGCCCGAGCGGAAGAACTGCCCGTCCGAGCTCGACGCGGTGCCGTCGCCCCACACGCGCGTGAGCGGCAGCGCGGCTTGCGCGTCCACCAGATGGCGCAGCCCTGCCGCGTAATTCTCTTCCGATACGTACCAGCCATGCGTCCAGGCGAGCTGGGCGTAGGTGACGCCCTGGCTGGCGTTGGCCATGCGCTCGATGCCGAGGTTCGTCGCGTCTGCCAGGATCGCGGCGAGCACGGCCTGCGGGTTGGAGTGGGCGCGGCCCGAGCGCAGTTCCGGAAATGCGCACAGGAACCCGGTGCGGGCTTCCACCTCGGCGAGCAGCTCGGTGATGCGCACGCGGGGCATGAGCCGGTCGACGGCCGCGTCCAGCCTGTCGGCCGCAGCGGGCGTTACGGCCGCGAGCGGGCTGACCCTGAGGTTACCGCCCCGCAGCTCCACGCCGTCGAGCGTGCCGCGCTTCAGCGAGCCTGCGAACCGGCGCAACCGCCAGTCGAGCAGCCTGGCGCGCCCCTCCAAGTAGCGGCCGACGTCGGTGTCGAACGGCAGCGTGAGCGCGATCTCGGCCGCTTTGCCGGGCGGGAGCATATAGCTGTCGAAGCGCAGGTGTTCGCGCGTACCCTCCACCCACAGGTCGCCCGATTGGAGCCGCTCGCGCACGGTCGCGACCGTGGCGGTTTCGTAGCGACGGCGGTCGATGACGCCGCCCTCGGTGATCGCCGCCTTCCATTTTCTGGAAAACGGCATGGGCGCATCGGCCGGTACGTCTCGCCGCCCGGTCGCGTTCAGCGCGCGCACGACCTTGATCGCGCCGAGCACGCCGTCGCGCGAGCCTGCCGCCTTGAACCGGAACGCGTCAAAAAACGCGGGCGCGTAGCGCCGCATCGTCATGTAGCGCCCCGCCGCGCGGATCAGCGGCTCGTCGCGAGTCAGGTCGGCGATCGCGGTCGCCTCGCTCTCGGCGTCCAGAAGCCTCGTCCAGCCCACCCCGTCGTCGAGCGCCGCCCAGACGTCCAACCCGTCCTCGCGCGCGACCCGGAGTGCGCCGACCGTGGCGCCCAGCAGCCGCATGAGCCGGTTCACGTCGCGTGTGGTCGCCTCGATGCCGCGCTTCTGCGCGGCCCTGGCCCTGGCGAACAGGAGGCCGGTCTGCTTGCCGAACATCTCGATCGCGGCGTCCGCGAGCCGCGCTTCCAGGTCGATGACGGCTGCGGCGAGTGTCGCGCGCCTTCTGCGGAGCGAGTAGTCGGACAGGAGGAACGCGGGCGCGACGTGGCCTTCGCGCACGAGCTGCTCGAAGCGGTGCTCGTGGATGCGGCCGGCCATGCCCGGGTCGAGCCCGAGCCGGCGCACGTGCGCGAGCCGGGCGAGAATGCCGGCGAGATTGCGCGCGGTCGGGCTGTCCGACGTGTCGCGCAGCCACGCGAGCGGCGTCGTGCTGCGATCCTGGTCCACGATCAGCAACGCATCCAGCCCCGTCACCTGCTCCGGAGCAAGCGCATCGACCAGCGTGTCGGCCGCGAGGCGGCGCGCCATGGCGCGCCCCGCCACCCCGATCCGCTCGATACGGGCGGGCGCGGGCAGAACGATCCGGGCAGCACGCAAATGGCCCAGCACTGCCGCGGCGATCGGCTTGCCCCGTTCGGTCGCTTCCGCCGCGCGGGTGGCTGCGCCGAGCGCGCCGGGGACGTCGGCCGCCTCGAACGCGCGCAGGCGCAAACGCTCCATCGCCTCCCAGGCGTGTTCGAGCCGGGTCTGGGCGCGATGCGCGTAGCCCTCGAACGCTGTGGGCGCGATGTCGAGTTGCGCGGCCAGGTGCCGGATCAGAAAATCGGGGACGACATCGTCGTGGCGTATGCCGAAGCCGGGATGACGCAGCAGGGCGAGGTGCAGCGCGAAGCCGAGCCGGTTGGCGTCGCCGCGCTTCGCTTCGATCAGTGGCCGGTCCTCATCGGCAACCGTGTAATGCTTGGCGAGCGAGGCATGGTCGAGGGGCACGCCGAACAACGCGCGGCGTTCGTCGCCCGTTAACAGATCGCGTCTGGCCATCGATCACCCCCTGTCCGGGAGCGTATAGTTTATGGCCGACACGTGCGAGGTGTCGCGTAACTCTCAAGTTTCGCGACGGCGGCCCTGACCGGTCACGCCACGAGGGCGGACGCTGTCGCAAATGTCTGTTGCTAATCAGCCGTGTTCCAATGCACATCTGCGACATGCTCCTCGGCTATGCGCGCGTATCTACCGACGATCAGGATCTCACGCTTCAAAAGACGGCACTGAAGGCGGCCGGATGCCGGCGGACATTCGAGGAGAAGGTGTCCGGCGCCAAGCGCGCCCGACCGGAACTCGACCGGATGCTGGAGCAGCTGCGCGACGACGACGTGGTTGTGGTCACCCGGCTCGATCGCCTAGCGCGGTCGACGCGCGACCTGCTCGACATCGCCGAGAAGCTGAACGAGGCGGGAGCGGGGCTGCGCTCGCTCGCCGAGCCCTGGGCCGACACGACCACGCCTGCGGGACGCATGGTGCTCACCGTGTTCGCCGGCATCGCGGAGTTCGAGCGCGAGCTGATCCACCAGCGTACCAGTTCCGGCCGCGCGGCAGCCATGGCGCGCGGCGTGAAGTTCGGGCGTAAGCCCAAGCTCACTCCGGACCAGATCGCGCTCGGACAGCGTCTCGTCGGCGAAGGCACATCGGTGCGCGAAGCGGCGAAGCTGCTGAAGTGTCATCATGCCACGCTCTATCGGGCGCTCAACCATCCGGCGCAGATGCCCGTACATCGCTCGACACGTTGATTGAGGAGTAGGATTTCGCCATGATCTTCGCGCTTCTACTAGCGGCAAGTTCGCCGAATTCCGCGCTGGAGGCGGAGCGGGCCTACTCGGAAGCTGTACTTGCCAGTGGCCGTCAGGCAGCGGCACGCAGTTTCGGTCCACAAAGCGACCCCTGGCCAATACAACATGCGCCCGAAACCGCGCGCTCTCCATCTGTGGCCAGCATGTTGCAAGCAGCCGAGAGTAGCCGAAGGTGGTGGCTCACAATGATGAGTGTCGAGAGCCATGCCGAGCGCAGACCCGAACTTGTCTTTCCGTCCTGTGATCCGAGCGGGTCGGCAGTTGTTATCGGCGGGCTGTACGATGGCGGAAATCGAGTTGGATCATATAAGACGCTTTGGCGGAACAGTGCTGAGGGGTGGCGCTGGGAAATCGACGACTATCGTCGGGATGGATCGAAGGCATTAGCGGCAGAAAGTTTACAAGCGATCGAACCTGAGTGCTCGGCAAAACTCACCAATGAACAGCTCCAAATCCAAGCCGTTAGCGATGCCAAAGAGATCGCGTCTGTTTTGCGACAGGAGCAGGCCGGCAAACAGGTCGACTGGTTGGCTGTTCCAAGACGAAGCGTGGCCGAAGACGTTATCTTTGTCGGCAACGATGGCCGACGCATCCGCAGGCTCCCCGCCAAGCTGCCCATTCGGCGCATAGCGGGTGCGTTATCGTCCGGAAGCAGTTACGATGAAACGCTACGGTGGAGTAGCCGCGTCCTGGACGGGTCTGCACAAGCCCATAGCTTTCAGATCACCCAGTGGCGCGGTCCCAAGAATGGATGGCAGATCGTCTACTACGAGCTCCGCGGGTGAAACATCACGAGAGGTGATCCGGTAACTTCCAACTCGTCCAACCTCACAAACCCACGAAACTTAATATACTTTGCGGCAACGCTCAGGCCTTTGTTGACCATTTGTTCCGACTGCCGCTGTCCATATGACAAACCTTGAGGTGCCCCCTTCTTGGCTCAAGCCTGATTGCAGCGGGCGCCCATTTCTCGGTTCGCGCACAGAGCCATTCTCAGATGCGGCATCCCGATGATTTTGAGCTGTGCCGCCAGTACGTAGGGCAGATCGTCGCAAATCCCGACTATATCGGGCAAGCACCTGGTCAGAATGACGGGTTTGAGCTGATCGGCGAAATTCCGCAGGAACAGGCGATCATCCTTGTGGCGATCAAGCTAAGGTTGGACAAGGCGGGGCGCTATATCGTCGCCAGCACCTATCCGATCGACCGGAACAAGCTGGAGCGTCGACTGCGAAAGGGCTTCATCCAGCCAGCCTAGAAACTAGAAAGCCCCGCACGGGCGGGGCTTTCAGAAGCTATCGGCGGGGCGCCAAATTCCCGCATCCCTTCGGCTTTCGCCTACTTTGCCACTTACGTGGCGTGTGAGGAGGCCGTTCTCACCTCGGTAGCTTTCGAGCTTCCTAGCTAGGAATAAGTTGAAAGACCGTCAACACCCCCCGTACATACATACGTAGCAGATAAATGTAGCGCCGCAGCCTGGCTAACATGAGCCGATCGGCGATCATCCGTGAGGTTGTAATGATGCCCCCCACAGATGCCGAGGTCGAGCAAGCTGCTCGCGATTTCCGAGCGGCTATCGATGCCGCCGGACCCGAGCCGTGGGCGCTGAAGCATATCACATACCCAAGAGGAGCCTGCGGACATGCCGCGGAGCTGCTTGGCCGCTACCTGATCGAGCGGCTGGGGATCACCGCCGATTACGTCAATCAGGATGCGTCGGACGATATCGGCGGCTGGCGTCACTCCCATGCGTGGCTCGAGTGGAACGGGCTGACGATCGACATCTCCGGCGACCAGTTTGGCTGGGCGCCGGTCATCGTGACGCGAGAACCCCAGCATCACGGCAAGGGCGAACCGAACACCCGACACCCTGTATGTCTCGAGCATCAGCGGGATTGGTGGTGGAGTGAATGCGGCCCCCTCTGGGCCGCCATCCGTCCTCACCTGCCAGCCCGGGAAGAAAGGTAGACCTTTCTACCTCCGATAATGGCAGCCCGTGTGCCGCCATGGCGAAGAAGGCCGACTCTACCCGCCTCCCGATGCCGCCCTCGCCATTACCGAAAAGCTCAAGGGATGATCGATCAGGCGGCAACGCTCCACGCTCTGAAGCTACTATCCGCGCCCTTGACCCTGATATCATCGCGCCTGCGTGTAGCCACGCCGATCGAAGCCATGTCGACCGTATCGTAGAGATTGAGATATTCCTGGCTCGTATAGGATCGATCCGCAGCGGTGACGGGGAAAATGAAAACGCGCCGGGACGGATGGGTGAAGGCATCGAAATAGCCCAATTCCCACGGGCACCACTTGGACTTGGTGGCATTCGCCGAATGCAGATAGAGCAGCGTCCGGCACTGTCGCATCCGCCCTCTGATCTTCTCGGCGGTCGCCCGCGTTACAGCGGTACGGTCTAGCAGCGGGTCGTCGATCCAGTCGACATAGACGGACAACCCCTTTTCCTCGAGCAGCTGCTTGGCTCCAAGGACAAGTTCCTGATCCATGAAAGAATGCGACAAGAATACATCGAAGGAAGATTGGTATGTGTCACGCGATTCGCGCAACAAAATGCCCGCAGACTTGAACGTAGCTGCTTTCGCACGAGCAGCGGCAGCCCGGACCTCAGATTCGGTAACGTAGGACATGATCGATCTCGCTTTAACGACCGGCGCGCTGGGCAGCGGCTTCGACCCACGATGAAAAGTTCTTTCTACCGTCACCCTGCAACCAGGAATAAGTAGGGTAATTCATTCTGGTCCCGAACCGATCGGTAAGCGCAAGCTTTGCGATCGGATCGGCCCCGGCCGGATCAACGGTGCCGTTACTATCCTTCATGCCAGCTAAGTGCACGCCAAGGATGCCGCGTCCCTCGCGGTGGGCCTTACGGATCTCATACTCCACCCACGGCCTCGTATGCGTATCGCGACCGATCAGTACCGCTACCACGCTACTGCCGTTCATCTGCGTATCGATCCAGTTCTGGATCGCCTGCGGGCCCTTGCGCATGATTTCTTCCCACGACGCATGATCGACAATGGTGTTGGAATCACGGCTTCCCGGCAACATCCAGGCATTGCGGACCTGCGACACGCGCCATGCATCTCGCGTGAAGTGAAAGCTGAAGAATACCCGCCTCGCCAATGCCGTTCTCCCAGATGTTCATCACAAACGATTTTCAGCGTGTGATCCGCTTAATGATTTTCAAAACCGCATCAGCGAGTCGATCTGGCGTTGCCGAGGCGTCTGACAATATGCGCAACTCATCGTCCGTGGGGCGCCGGGCATTACTGCCAGTCGACGGAAGGGCTGACGTCAGCAACTCATTGGCGATAACCGAGGCAGCGCCTCCGGTGGCTCCGACAGGCAATAGAAATGCACCTCTACCATCGGCGAGAGCGCGCTCTTCGAACACACCGGTGGCAGACACCAGTCCGCCGGACTCGATCTTCGCACCGCCAACGAAAACCACGATACCCGCCAAGCGCGCCAACTCACCACGCAGCTCTGCCCAATGCTGACGATCCGGCTCAGCGTCACCGACCGGTTGCGGAAAGGGACGAACAACCAACCGCCGATCAAAGTCCCACTCACCGCGCCCCTGCATGGTTTCGAGGAACCCTGACAGCGAAGCTGATCCGACCAACAGCCCGGCCCCGGATAGCATGAAAAGATCTGTCGATCCGATCCTACGCCCGATCGCGCGCGCTACATCGTGAACGAACCCCGCGCTGGAATCACCGGCATCGAGCGGCCAGCTACCCGACATCCATATCCGACGACGTGCCACACGCCGTTCGAGTTCATCCATCAATTCATCAATTTCAGCGAACGCATCGATCTCGACGACGACAAGACCATAGCGTCGCAAGTCGCGCACCCAATAGTCATGCCGCTTCAACCGGGCGGCGTGGGCATCATCAGACCCAAAATCCGCCCGCTGTGGCCGCCGTGCGATCATGAAGTGTCGGGGCGGGGTTGTTGGAAAATGCTCACGCAGCAAGGCAAGCACGTGGCGGACGTTCGGGTCCGTCAGGCTCATACCCACGAACAGGAAGGTCATTCCTGTCAGATGAGCGTGCAGCAGACCCAAAAATGCACCGCGCCGCTGCCGGTACAGTTCGTAATCCTCGGTGGAAATTACCAGATCATCAACTGCATCGATGGTCCCGTGCATCTTGTAAATGCGAACCGCTCCCGCGCGGCGCTTGCGCAGTGCCAACTGCTCCTGGTTGGCCCGAACATCAACCGGGCGCCCAAGCTCGCCGAACGCACGCTCGATCAGCCGGTCGTAATTCGTCGTCCACACCTCGCGGATCGGCAGCCTTGCCAGCGACAGCAACGCCGAGGGGATGGCATGATCCGGCTCGATCTGCTCCCGTATGGCATTTAGCACGGTCGTGCGGTTCGAATGATCCGCACCAATCGCCCATTGGGCAACTGCCGTAAGATCGTCGACGTCTTCAATTTCGAGGCCGAGATCACCCGCAATTTCCTGCAGCAAGCCCTTCCACGAGGGATACCCCGCGGCCATGGAAGTGCCGGCACCGACAAGAACCGAAGCGCCATCCTCAGCAAGTGCTGAGGTGTACTCTCTCAAAAATACATCGCGATCGCTCAAAGGGCACCGGCGAAGATTATCAGTATCATTCGTTCACATTACGTTCTTCCAAGGAACGTTTCAAGTTGTGCGGTCTGCCATCGGCCATGACCAGCCGCGGCGCGCAATGCGTATCGATCCAATCGGTGATCTCGCCGGCCTCACCGCTGCCATGTCATTCGAGATAGCTGCCTTCATCAGCACCGCCTGATTGGGTGTTTGACGTAGCGCAGCCCTAGTTACGATTCCCGCCGAGTGATATGACACGACCATGCGCACGGTCCCCTTTCCCCGCACACCCGCCCAGGTCCGTGAATGCCTTGCACTGGCAGCCGAAGGCGCGATTGCGGTCGAACGCGACGGATCGCCCATGATCGCCATCGTGCCGGTCGAAGAGTATGCGCGCCTTGTCGCACTCGACAGGGCGGAAGCTGCGGAAGACTGAGTGAAACCCGGCAAACGGGACACGCGCGATACACAACTTGCCACCTCGGCTTACATCTCCATACCGTAGTCCCGTTCGCGGCCACCGCCACCCATGCCGGGGCCGTCGAGGCGCAGCTGCCGCTCGGGAATGCGGGCGTCGAGCGCCTTCTCCAGCGCCGGCTGCCGCGCCATACGGTCCTCGAGCCGCTCGAGGCGACGCTCGGCCCGGTCTTCGATCCGCGGCGTTTCGGCCGCACCCCGGTCGCCCGACGCCGAGCGCCAGTCGACCACGAACCGGTCGGCATAGGCGCGAGGATCGCTACGCACCTGCCCCTCTTCCGCCCAGACCTGCCGCAACTCTCCCGGAGCAATCTGCTCCAGACCGCGTACCGGGTCGGCGCTGCGGTCCAGCACGATCCGCAAATCCTCGGCGGCATAGGGCCGGACCCGGTCGAGCGCTGCAGAGGCTGCGTCCAGCTCGCGCACCTGGGACAACGATAGCTCCCGCCCGTCCTCGCGCATCCGCTCGGCCGCCAGGAACAACCGGGCGTAACGCTCCAGCGCCCGGTCGAGCGGGGAGCCCGCATCCGGCAGCGGGATGGCGTCGGTTGCCTGGCCACGCTCGACCACGTCGAGCGCCGAAGTCTTGTCGCCGGTGTTGCGGGTAACGTGCCGTTCGACCCTCTGCCCGTCGTCGACCACCAGCGCCACCTTGTCCGCCACGCGGGTGAGCGCGACGAGGAACGACCGTTCGGTCAGCAGCTTTCGCTCCGACGACCGCATCGCCACGATGCCATGCTCGGTGGTCACCCCCTGTGCGACATGGACGTTGATCGCATAGGCCAGGTCCAGTCGCTCGGCCATGCGGTCGCCGGACGCGATCTCATGCACAGTGCCGTCGATGAGCGAAGATACGACCAGCCTGCCCGGGCCCACCTCCTCGACCCGCGCCATCGCGCCGTTGTCGAGCCCCCGGGTGCGGTCGTTGTCGCTCCAGCGGATACGGTCGCCGACGTGCAGCTCGACCTGCTTCGATGCAAAGATCGACACGGCATCGCGGTCGAGGTTTCTGGCCAACCGGTCGGGCCGGAACAGCTTCTCGGTCCCGTCCGCCATGCCGAGCCGCACCTTGTCGCCGTCGACGCCGGTCACGACACCACGATCGCCGCGCTTCAGACCCTGGCTTGGCAGGTTGGTGCGGACCTCCACCACATGGCCGGGCCGATAGGCGCGCATCAGTCGCGCGCCCTCCCTGGTGGCGTTGACCCGATCTAGGACTGTGAACGACGTCCCGGTGGCAGCTATCTCGCCGCTCGCCTTCAGCTCGGCTTGCACCGCATGGTTGGCCTCGCTGCGCATGGCGCGGCCGGCGGTCAGCAGGAGGGTGGCATCGCGCTCGTCGCGCGGCAACGCTGCCCAACGCGCGGCAGCAGTAGCCGCCACCTGACTGCCCGGCACTTCGGTCGTGGCGGGCCTGAGGATCTCGAACGTGCCCGCCACATCGCTGCGATCGAGCGCGGCGGTGACCGCCTTCATCTGATCGGACCGGGACCGCAGGTTCTCGGTGATATGGGCCGTGGCGACGCCGGCCTTCTGGCTCGCCTCGAACGGCTTGCCGGCCGCGATCGCGGTCAGCTGGCGCGTATCGCCGGTCTGCACGACGCGCGCAACGCCCGTCATGTTGGCGAGCCGCACGATCCGCTCCATGTCGCGCGTACCGAGCTGTCCGGCCTCCTCAACCATGATGATCGCACCCGCCAGCTCCGCTTTGACGCGGGCGACCTGCTCCGGTCGGGCGGTGCCGTCGATCACGCGGGCATGACGCGCCAGGAAACGGGCGACGGTGCTCACGTCGGCGCCGGTATCGCGGCCGAACTCGCTCGCCTTCACGCTGGCAACGGCGAGCCCGATCACCGCCCGGCCCTCCGCCTTCGCCACCGCGGTCACCGGCGCCATCGCGGTAGACTTGCCGCGTCCCGATCCGCCCTGCACGTTCACCACCCGGTCGGACGCGGACAGCATCAGCACGGCCGCGGCTTCCTGATCCGCATTGAGCCGATGCAGCCCCAACTCGCGTGCCGCTTCCTGCACGCGGATCGCGGCATCGACAGGTGGGACGATCGGAGCGGACTGCCCACTCCCCGCCCTGACGGTGGCAAGGTATGCCTGCTCGAGCCGCACGGCGCCCTGCGTCGTCACCATCCGATCGCCGTCGCCGAGCAACAGACCTTTCGCCTCCAGCAGCGCCAGCCGGGCCTCGACATCGGCGACCGTCACCGGTCCGCCGCGCGACAGGCTCTCGCGGATCAGCTCGAGCCGGTCGAACGCCGCCTCCCGCTCGCCGAGATCCCGCACCGCCGACGCGACCGCCTGCGCCGCGGCATAGGCGCGCGGCTCCAGTCGTCCCAGTCGCTCAGGCACCAGCGGGTCGCCGTCCCGCGGGGTCAGCCCCATGCGGCCGGCGATGGCCAGCCCGCGCTCTCCTATGCCGCGCACGCCCCGCACCGTGCGCGTCCACACGTCATGCCCCCGTCCCGCCTCTGCCAGCGCGCCCTTCACCAACGCTCCCGGATCCAGCCCCTTCTCCGCGGCCAACCGCCGCCACCCTTCCGCGCGCTGTTCCGGCGCGAGTTCGGGCGATTTGGGGTCGCGGGTCGCCAGCGCCGCATATTCGCGCGTCTGCGCCGTGTTCTCCAGTCCGCGCGCCTTGATGTACGCGTCGATCTCGGCCGAGCGGCCGGAGAATGCTTCCACCACCGCGCGGGACACGCCGGCGATCTCGAAGGCACCGTTGCGGCCGTCGTGCCGGGGGATGGTGGCGAAGCCGAGCGTCTCGACACGGCTGCGGAGCGCCGACAGGAACACCGCATCCATGACATGCTGGCGCTCGTACAGCTGGTCCGCGTGCAGCGCCCGCCACTTGCCGTCGGCGGTGCGGGTCGCGTTGGCGATGACGTTGTGAACGTGCAGCTGTGGCTCGCCGCCGCGGTTCACGTCGTGAAGGAAGGTCGCGGCGACGAACCGGGCGGTCGTCTCGGGCACCTGTCCCCTGCCGTTCCAGACCCGCCCTTCCGCAATGTTGCGTTCCGTCCAGGCGAGGGTCGCAGCAGCCGCGTCCCGCACCGCGGTCACCAACCGACCGTCGCCTCCCACCAGCGCGAGGATCGACACCGACTTGGGCACGGACATGGTAACGTCCCAGCCCGCCCGATGCTCACCCCGTTTGGCGTCCAGCACGACGCCGTTGGGGAGTTCGCCGGCGAGCACCTTCTCGAACTGCTCCGCGTCGACCGGCCCGGACAGGCCCAGCTCGGCCGCCCCCTCGCCTGCCCAGGCGCTGGCACCTTCGGCCTGGTCGGCGGTGTAATAATTGTCCCGGGCGTAATAGGCGGCTGCGTCGGAGGCCGAACCGACCGCAGCGACCGAGATCATTGTCGGCCCTGCGACGTGCCGGGCCTCGCCCGCACCACAACCTTGCCTGCCTTGCCCTCGAACTGCGTCCGGCAGCTGTCGGTCGCGAGCCGGTAGTTCACCAGCGCGCAGACCGCCTGATCCCCGCCGCCCAGCAGGAAATTGGCCGAGCGGACCGCGAACCACGACGGCGGCAGCGCCATCGCCGCGAAGAAATAGCTGCCGACGCAGAGTAACCATACGACCGACAGCGCCGCACCGACCTTGCGACCCGACCAGTCCCTGTCCCAGACGGTGTAGCTGACCTTCGTCCGTGGCTGCTGCTCGAGGCTCCTGAAGGCGGCGGTGTTCTCCCGCAACGCCTCGGTGTGGTCGCGCTGCCGTTCCTCGATGGCATCCAGGCGCGGCTGCCTGTCGATCCGTTCGGCAAGCAATCGCATCTCCGCCCTGATCGGATTGAAGCTGGCGGTGATGCGCTCCGGCATGCCCTTGATGAACTCGGTCCGGGCCCGCGTCAGCGCCAGCTGGTCCTCACGCTCCAGCCTGTGCATGTCGCTCTCATGCGCTGCCCAGGCCTGCGCGATGCGGTCGATCTCCATGACCGCCTTGTCCAGCCTTGCGCCGAAGGCGACGACGTCACCGGGGCCCAGTTGCTCGGGCCGGTCGAATACGGCCCGCCCCTCCCGCCACGCATCGAGACATTCCCGAACGAACGATTTGGCCAGGGTAGCGCGCTCGACGCCACGCTCGGCCGCGCAACGGGTGAGGTCCGCATCGTCGCCGTCCCCGAGCCGTACATTGACCTGACCGCCCATGAATCACTGCCCCTGTCCGGCGAAATGCTGGTCGCCGGCACCGCTCCCATGTCATGATAGCATAGTGGCATGATTGCGCCATAGTGAGCAGGATAAAGCAAAGATTATGAAGACGTGAGCGACGCATCCACCATCGGCGAGCGGATCAAGGCGGTACGGCTCAGGACCGGGTTGGGACAGGAAGCGTTCGCGAAGGCGCTGGGCTATTCGAAGCGCGCGCTGGTCAGCTGGGAACTGGGCGGGGCCGAGCCGCCGGTCGCCCTGATGGCGAAGCTCCGGCGCGATTACGACGTCGATCCCGAATGGGTGATCCTGGGCGAGGACACCGTGCCCCGGAGCTACTACGGGCCGGTCGACTGGGACCGGCTCGATCGCCTGCGCGGCGACGTGGACGCCGTCTGCAGGGACGTCGGGCTGAAGCTGCCTGACGAACGCAGCCAGGCGCTCGCGCGCGTACTATACGACGGAGGAGCGGACGCGGGCGCCGCCAACCGCAAGCAGCTGCGCGGCACACTGCTCGCCTTGTCGCAGGGGGACTGAGATGAGCGGATCCAGAGATGAACAGCTGGCGGCCTGGACGGCCGAGACCCGGCGAGTCGGGTTCAAGCGGCGCAACTGGCCGGTCGTGCGCCGACTGGCGGCGCTGTGCGCAGGACTGCTGCTGGCAGGGCTGGCGGCCCGTCTGCTGGGCTATGCCCCTGCCCTCGCGGCTATCTGCTGGGTCGCCGCAGCTGTTACCGGCGCAATCATGCTGATCTGGTTCTTCGACCGGCGCCGCTTCCGCGCACGACCACCCGGCACCTTCTGACCGCACGAAAGCGGGCGCGAGCATCCGGGCTCGTCATCGGCCGCTGCCGGCGCACCGGTCGCTTGCTTGCGATCCTCTTGTCGCTGCGCGGCCCGGTAAATGACGGCGTCCGTAGCGCCGTAGCACCCTTGTAGCACGTTACGAGGCAGCTTTTGCGGAACCCGCAGCCCAGCCGATATCCTGCTACAGCAATGATAGACCACGGCTTTACGCTCGTAACACGGCCGCTATCCATAGCGTGGTGTGTGCGCTCGCTCCTTCCCTGCACGATCCGGATGCTGCCGTATCGATGTCGTGGTGCCCTGGCATTCATTCCGGTTTCCGGCGGGGCACCCGGGCCGGCGTGTCAGCCGGCCAGCAAGCGAACTGTCATTCTACCCGGACCGTCTTCTCGACGGTGCGGCAGCCGGCTCAGGGTGAGCCGCAGGACATATCGCCTGTCACTGGCGCCGTCGCCGCCAGTATCTTCCTGGCAGCACGACGCTCGCGTGCCCGGGCCCGTTGATCTTCGCCGATACGGGGGTCGCTGCCTTCCGGCTCCGGACCCGGGGCAGGATCCGGTTCGTCCATCACCCGGATACCCTCGGCACGTCGAGCCGCGTCCTTGCGCCGGGCGTATTCCTGCTGGACCGCGCTGGTCATGTCGGATCTCAGAAGGACATAATCGGGTTCGTACCGATGCTGGCGCATCAGCTCGGCAAGCGCGTGAACGGCCAGGTCGTCACCGACCGCGGCGTGAACCGCGCGCAGCCAGCGCGGCGAGGCGTAACGGTGCCGCAGCGTCCAGATCCCTCGCCCCATCTCGGTTACGAACAGGGCTACCCAGATGACGAGCATGCCTCGTCCCATGACGACCGGTCTGGTGCCGATCGCCTTGGCGATACCGATCGTCACGATCAGCATCGGCAGGAAGGATATGGCGCTGATCGCATAAGGGACGACGTTCAGCTGGCTCACTTCCCATCGCGCGATCAGCCGGTCGGCCACCGGGACGCGCTCAGTCACGCCAGGGATCATGGCTGCTCGCCGACCAGCTGTCGTGATGCTGGAAATGGTCATGAGCACTGCTGTCCCAGCGATCGTGGCGCTGCCAGTCGGATTCGTAATCGTGCGGCCTGGTGGAACCATAAGGATTGCCGACGACGTCGGGGGTACCCGCGCCCGCGAGCGTCGGCAATCCGGTCGCCGGATTGATATCCGTGCCGTCGCTGTCAATTCCCGAGCGACCTGGAAGCTTCCAGTCGTCGAACCAGGTGGCGATGCGCTCGAGCAGTCTCATGTCAGCACTCCCGATCGGAAGCCTAGAAGATATACGCTTTCCGTATATAGCTCAAGCCGGTCTAGATGCTTCGGGGTGCCCGCCTCCCCTGTCCCATCCGATTTGCACGCCCGCATCGTCGCTGCGCTGACCGTGGCACGGCGGGATGCCAGGCTTCGTCAGGTCGACCTCGCGAAGCGGCTCGGATGGCAGCAGGCCTATGTATCCCGCTACGAAACCGGCGAGCGCCAGCTGAGCGTGGATGAATATGTCGCGGTCGCCGTGGCGATCGGGGTCGATCCGGTGGCCTTGCTCGGCGAGCTTCTCTCTCAAGACTGTTCGTAATCACAGTTTTAGGACCGCCCATCGAGGCGATGCCCAGGCGCATTTGCCGGCGATAACGTCCACCCGGTTAACGTCGCGAACATCTGCTACGATGCCGAACGCGCGTTCGATGGCCTCTACGATCCGGCATGATCGCACACACCGGCGAAACCGACGATCGGTTCGGGGTATCCCCACCCTGTCCTTTCAACGGGCGGGACGTTGACAGGTACACACCGCCGGATCGGCTTGGCTTCTCCTGGAAGCCTGCGGCCGTTAGGCCGGTCCTGTGACGGCGATAGCCGGCACGCAACGAAGGGCCATTGCCCCAAGGGGCAATTACGCATTCCCTTTCCTTCCTTTTTAGCCGGGTCTTGGGGTTAAGTGATTCTGTTAAATAGGAATCGTTAAGAAGGTTAAGTGTCGAAAAGCGACCAAAAAACCGTGTATTCGTAATATCTTGAGAAGCTGTCTGGTGTGTGATCCCACGTGATTCGGTGTGTGATCCCACGATAGTGCGGTGTGTGATCCCACGACGCCCGGGTGTGTGATCCCACGATGATCGCTTGCCTCTTTGCGGGTAGATTATTGCTCGATCCACACTCTCAACGCCTGCTGCCCGCCTTCACCTCTGATACGGATGGGCCTTGCGGTGTGTGATACCACGATAGTCAGCGTTCTCCGGCGAGCTTGTCCATCAAGTCGTCCACCTCGGCGGCGCGGCGGCGATCGGCATCGAATCGGTTCCGCCGCTCTTGCTCGGCTTCCAACTTGGCAGTCAGTGCCAGCGCCTCCGCTTCACCCCGAAGTCGAAACAGCACGGCAGGACTGCCATCAGCTGTTGCGGCCATCTGCATCGCATAATCGGGGAGCTGGTCGGCCTCCACCACTTTGCGCAGCATCCGGTTGAACTCTTTTGGTTTGCTGTCGCTGCCGGTCTTGTCGCGCAGCACCTCGACGCGACACGTCCACCCGCCCTTCTGGTTGCCGGCGTGCTTGCGCGCGATACGATACAGGGCGCGTTCCAGCCCCCCGGTCAGCAGGAAATAATCCTGGTGCATGGTGAGCAGCGACCGCTCCCCCATAATCCCCTCATAAACCCAGTCCGACAGCGTAATGGTCATCCCGCGCGGTTGGTCAGTGTCCGGGTCCACCTCCAGCGTCCATTTGTCGAGCCAGTTGAAACCGGCCTTGGTCCGCCGCTTGGGCGCGCGGATCGAGGTCGATATGGAGGTCGTCTGAAGCCGCTGGAGTGCGGCCTGCAACTCCTGATAGGCCCGGCCGCTGGTGTCGCGCTTGATCGCCCGCAACAGGTCATAGGACGTTGTTTTAAGTGTCCGGGGAAGGTCGTTGACCCCCTGCTCCCGCATTCGGTTGAGTGTGGACGCCGCCCATATCAGGATATCGGCGTCCCAGATCGTCGCCATGCCGTAGGCAGGGATCGCCTCGATCTTCACCCATGTCTCGCCGTCCGGGCTGCTATATTCGATCGGCTTCACCCGCTTGCGCTTCTGGAGCGAGAAGAACGGCCGCTCCATCGTTTCCCGCTGATCCTTAAGCGGGAGGTCGCCCATCAACGGGATGAATAGATCAAACTCAGGGTTGGGATTTTGACGCTTGGTCATGCCGCTTCAATCCTGCCGTCCTGCATAGTTGCAGATGTGCACATTATCACACACGGCCGAATTGCTTGTCGGCATCATACTTGGCGACCAACTCGCTGATCGCCTCGGCAAGTAGGTCTTGATGACTCCGCCGGGTTCGCGCTGCCAATACGCGAAACGCCTCTGCCGTAGGATCGGCCGGATCGAAATATGCGCCGAGGTGATACTTTCCCGGCCGCTTTCCGCTCGATCGTGCTGCACTCGATGGCGATGTCGGCGGAGCCGGCTGATGGTCCGGCTCTGGGTCACGAGGGGAGGGGGGCGCTACTGCCGGTCCCAGCAGAGAAGTCCGTTTCGCCATAATCAAGCCTTCACATTTGCAGGTGTGCAATTCATCACATCATCAAATATGTGCTTCTGCAAGGCTGCAATTTCCAAAGCAGCTTTACCTTTCGGCTCATGCTCGATGACGCCCAAGCCGTAAGGCCATGCCGCTCGGTAGGCGCTGCGCTCCCGCAATACGGCACGCGCCACCCGTAAGCCGGTTGCCTCGGCAAGCGTTCTGGCATCGTCCAGCAACGTGGTTGCCGTAGGGGGGGCGGCATTCAGCACGACCACGCCCGTTCGCCCCGTGCTGGTGATAAGCTGTGCCGTGCGCTTAATCGCATCGAGATCGATCAATGACGGACGGCAGGGGATAACGACCAGATCGGCACGCTGCGCCGCTGCGGCGGCTTCCGCGCCCGCCGCTGGCGGTGTGTCGATGATAGTAAGTGCAAAGCCGTTAGCCTCAGCCGCATCAATCGCTTGGTCGAGGCGTCTCGCACTGATTGGCTCGACGTGCGGCAGCTCGGCCGTTCGTCGCTCGCTCCAAGCGGTCGCGCTCTCCTGCGGGTCGAGATCAAAGAGAGCCGTCTTGATCCCGACCGCTTCAGCAGCGACCGCCAAATTCACCGCGAGCGTCGTTTTGCCAACGCCACCCTTTTGAGCTGCGAGCGTGATAATATGCACGTGTGCACACCTTCAATAATTCAGATATGATGTTATGCAGAACGGCAAGGTCGCACAAGTGCTATGGTGAGGCGCTCTGCTCCTAAAGCATGGCAACGCATGGGCATGCGCTGGATAAATCTGTACGATGCGCCGCTGCCACCGAGGCTCGGAGCATAGTTGGAGTGATCTGATGCAGAAGGGCAAGGCCTTGGACGAGACAGTAAAAGGTGAGGTCCGCTTGTGCATCGAGGGCGGTCTTGCCCATTTCCCCGGACTGGCGAAGGAGCAGACGGTCTCGTTTGACGATCTCACCACCCCGGAAAGTCAGGAGATCGCCAGTCTCGCCGATCAGGCGGACTTCTTCAGCTGCACGCCTGCAAACGACAGCGCGGGGCCGGATGCGCGCACCTATACGGTTGGGCTGACCATCGCCGGCCGCAGTCGCGAACTCCGCGTCACCGAACCGATCCGCGACCCAACGCTCGCGAAGCTTGTGTCGGTTGTACGTCGCCTGAGCAAGCAATACCCGAGCCAGGGCTCTTAGCCAACTCATTCGCCGTCTTCGACCCGGCCGGCGGGCGGCGCGTTGTCACGATCGAAATTCCCGCAAAGGATGGTGAAGAGAGAATGTAGTCGGCTTCTCAAAACCTATGTCTAAGGGTGCTGGTGATATCCGAACGACTGTTGGTCACTTCGGCGCGAGCGCGAAATCGACCCGCGCCGCGACCACGCCGTTGTTCGTGCCGGCCATGACGGGCGGGGCGGCGCTCTGCATCGCGACCACGGGCGGCGGTGCTACGGGCATCGCCGTCATATCGCCGGCCTGCGGTAATTCGCCGCCAGTGCCGCCATCCCGGATCGAAAGCACCCGCACGATATGCAGCCCGGCCGCGGCGGCATATGCGTCCGCTTTCGCGCGTGCGGTTTTGTAGGCATTTCCGTAGCCGGTGAGGTTCGCCTTTTCCGGATCGGCGACCGACAGGTCGGGGCCGGACACGATGTTGGCACCGGCGTCAGTGACGGCGGCGATCGCCGCGCCTACTTTGCCGGTGTCGCGCATCCGAACGGTGACGCTGTTGGCGACCTCGTACTGTCCCTTGTTCGCGCCCCAAGTGATGCGGTTCACCGACAGATTGCGAGTTTGGATATCCCGTTGGGCGACGCCTAACTTTGCCAGTGCCTGCGTGATCGCGGTCATGGTGCGAGCGTTCCGTTCGGACGCGCCGCGGGCATCCGCGGCGATGCTCGACAAGCCGGCGGTGAACAGCGCCTGGTCAGGCGTCGCCTCGGTGCGGCCGGTGCCCGTCACCGACAACAGCGTCTCGCCCGGCTGAAGGCCGATCGGATCGGGGGTGGCGTTGCAAGCGCCGAGACCAGCGCATAGCGGCGCGACCCAGATCAGACTCCTCATCCGCGTTCTTCCTTCTCGTTCTCTACCTGGAAGACACGTCTATCGATACGGTCGAGGTTTTCCCATTGGGATGCTAATTTTGGGACAACGAAAGGTCAGCCCAGGATAGGTGTTCCTATAACTACGCCATCCTCAAGCTGAAGCTTTTGCCACTGCCGCTCTCGCGCATAGTGGTACAAGGCAGAGTAGAGCCGCCAGCATCCAGAAAGCGGCCGTTAGGCCGGTATGCCCCGCGACGAAACCGATCGCAGCCGGACCTGCCAGGATGCCGGCGTAGCCAACCGTCGTAATCGAGGCGACGGCAAGCTCAGGCGGCATCGCGTTCTGTGCGCCAGCCTGGCGAAACAATACCGGCACCGTGTTCGATGCACCAAGTCCGATCAACATCAGACCCAACATGGCGACCACGGCAACCGGTGCGAGCAGCATGATCCCGTAGCCCATGAGCGCCAGCAAGCCGCCCCAAAACATGGTCTGACGATCACCAATTCGAGCCACCACCCGATCGCCGGTGAGCCGCCCCGCGGTCATCGTAATAGCGAAGACACTATATCCAAGGCCCGCTTGATCGGGTGCCAGCAATCCCTTGCCGGCAAGGAGCAGCGCACCCCAGTCGAGAATAGCCCCCTCCGTCAGGAAGGTAATCGCGGCGAGTAGCGCCAGGAGAACCACAATACCGCGCGGCACGACGAAAAGCGGCGCTTGTTCGGCACGCGGCGTAACGATGAACCGTGATGCGGCAAATGCCAGTGCGGCAAGCATCAGTGCGGTCGCAACGAGTGTTCCGGCGAGCGCGCTTAGGCGCGCAGATACATCGTCCGCGACGCGCACAGCTGGACATGCGCGACCTTCACGCGCATCGGCTTGCCCGAGATCTCGACGTCCTCGTGGCTCCAGTCGAACTGGTAAGCCTCGCCCGGCCGGAATAGCAGCGGGATGAACGCCGGCGCATTCATTACGTCGCGACGCCGCGCCTGCCGCCAGCGCGCCGCATAACGGCGCACCGCATCATACGAGCCGTCGAACCCCTCGCGTAGCAGCAGGTCGTGGATACGGGTGAGGCGCAGCTTCTCCCGCCGCGGCCGTGCCTCATCTTCCTCCAGCAACGCGTCCAGTCGCGATTGAAACGGCCCCAGCTTAGGCAGCGGCTGTACCTCCCGCCGATACCCCATGTCCGCCTCCGGCGCCCGGATCGCCTTACGCACCACCTTGCGCGACAGGTGCAGGTCCCGCGCTATCGCCTTGATGGCCTTCCCAGACGCGTGCTCGCGCCGGATCCTCAACACCGTCTCCAATACCAGCATCCCGATCTCGCCGCCTGACACACCGCCAAGCGAGCAGCCTAGACCACCGGGATGAGGGGTCCTTTTTCGACGCCGATCACCCCGCTGCCGGGGTCCTTTTTCCACGCCGATCCACACCCGAAATTTCGCTCGAAATGCGGTTGCCCATCACCGGCCACCGCTCTTTGCCCAGCCGCAGACTACCGACTGGCAGGTGAACGGACGACCGCTTTCGGGAGCGCTATTACCGCGATTGAACCACCGAAATTGGGTCGTTATAGCCTGGATCGCCGGTGAATATCTCAGCCTTGATGGTGTCACATTTTGAGCAGTGCGCCTCTCCCGAGGCATGAGGCTCGTGACGCCAGCGTGTCACGAACGCTGCATCATGCGCTCAACGATCCTAGACTGTTTGGTTGATAAAAAAAGCACGTGCAATCTCGTGTGCGGCGATGTTGGCTAACTTGGCCGAACAAAGCGGGCATATGCGATCCAGCCGTAGAAAACGGTGAGCCCGAAGAGGTTCACCACTTCGCCTGATAATTGCCGAAGGCTTCCACCCATCTGGTTGACCCCCACCATCAGATGTATCCCCGGGGTCGTGGGAAGCATCCGTGACGCTGCGACGAGCCATCCCGGCGTTGCCTCCGAGGGCCATGACAAGCCGGAGAGGAAGAAGATTGGCAGGGATGTCACGATCCAGAGCTGGATCGGCCGCTCGCGAGTCTTGAAGAAGCTGGCAAGCGCCATTGCCCCGGCGACGGTTGCCGCGACGAACGCGATTGCTGCGACGATGAGGGTGAGAGGGGCCGCCTGAGCACGTGGGTAGTCCTGAAACCAGAAAACGAAGCCAGTGTAGTAGGCCACGTCGAGGAGACCAATTGATACGAATGCCAGTGCGATGCCGAAGAACTCCCTGCGAGTGAAGCGTCGGCGGCCCTGCCGTTCCCTCATCGTCCCGGCAAGCAGAGCGAGACCCATCAGCAGCGTCTGATGAATGATCAGGAACGCGACGCCCGGAACGACCGTGCTTCCATAGCCTTCGCGCGTGTTGAAGAGCGGTCGTTGCACGAGCGACAAGGCCGGTGGCGCCGTCGCGCCGGCGGCCATCGCCTGATCCATCCCTGCCTCGCGACCGACCGCCGAAATGGCAGCGGCGATGCTGCCGAGCGAGGTGCTGCTACGAAGAAGATAGGCACCATTGCCATACAGCGCGATCGTGCCTTGGCCACCACGCAGGATGTTCCGCTCGTAGCCGTCCGGGATGACGATCACCGCGTCCGCGTGGCGAGATTGCACCCATCCGTAAGCCTCTCGAGGAGACGATAGGGAGGCGATGAGCTCGGCCTGCTGAAGGGCCGGGAGCTTCATCAGGAGCGAGCGGCTCGAACCGGTATGGTCGAGATCGACAACGACGATGGGCAGTCGCCTCGGCACCTCGCCGGAATAAGCGGCCGGGTAGAAGAACGAATAGATGATGGCCGATCCGATCAGCAGCAGGAGCGCGGATCGGTCCGAGAGGATGGCACGGAACGTGCCGAGGAAGGCGTTGCGTATCACCGGCGGCCCCAGGTTTCCGGCTGCTTCGCCGCGGCAAGGTAGCGCGGCAGTCCGACGGCAAGACCGACGATCACGAATGGTAGCATGACGATGATCTGTCGCAGTGACACTGATGCCGCCGAACCCATGATCCACTGCTCCGAAAGCAGCTTGGCAAAGGAAGAATAAGGAAGCAGCGCGCTCCATACCCGAGCAAAGCCGGAGGCGGACTCGACCGGGAATACCGCCCCGGCGAACGCGAAGGAGGCTCCCGCGTAGAGGCCAGCCGCCGAAAGCGCGCTGCTCATCGTTAGAGTAAGACCGACGAATAGAAGCCCGACACCGACATATGCCATGTACATCACCGCATAGCCGGCGCCGATCAGCAGCGGGCTGCCCGCGATCGGCCAGCCTCGCAGACTAGCCAGATAGGCGATCGCTGCGATCCCCCAGCCCATGAAGATGAGGACGTAGAGCAGCAATTTGCCGCAAACGGCCCAGGCCGCCTCGCGTCGCGAGCAGTCTGCAAGCCAGTCCCCGATCGTTCCGTCGCGAAGCTCCCGCCCGAGCGCGCCGGTGATCGCCACCATGAAGATCAGATGCAGCAATGCGGGATGAAGCAGCGCCACCAGCTGAATTTCGTAGCTGCCCTGCGGATTGAAGAGAACGGTCGAGCGTACCGCGATGGGTGGCCTGCGAACCCTCCCAGGCCCCAGCACGGCCGCGCTCTGCTGCGACGCAAGCGAGCTGGCATAGCCTTGCACGACGCTGCCGACTTCGCGGATGACGGACCCGGCCGGTGTCGAGTAGCTGGCATTGTAGAGCGCAATGACCTGAGCCGTGCCGCCGCGGAGTACCTCTCTGCTTGTGTCCCGATCGATGAGGACAATTGCATAGGCCTGTCGGGCGCGCACGGCGTTTTCCGCCATCGACAGGTCGGGTGCTATTTCGAGAACGGCCAAGCCGGGCGCCGCATCGAGACGGCGGGTCAACTCGCGGGCGATGCCGCCGCCGTCGCGATCGACCACGACGATTGGGAGGTCGCGCATGGCCCCGGCCGACATCTGGATGGCGACCGTGGCGAGAAGGATCAACGGGATCCATGTCACGAGCGACAGGTCCCAGAAGCTCTTTCGCAGGAAGCCGGCCTCCCGCCGAAAGCCGCCGACCAGCGCGGGCGGGATCATTGCGGCCAGTCGAACAGGACCGTCATACCGGGACGCAGCCCGTCGATGGGACGGGATGGCAGGGCGCGGACCTCGAAGCTCTTGACGTCGAACCCGCTGGACTGGCGGGTCGCGCGCCAGGTCGCGAACTCGCCCGCCGGCGCCAGGTACGACACGCGGAACGTCACCCGCCTGTTCGCAAGCGCAGGTATCGTTCCGACGATCTGCCGGCCTCGTGCGAGCCCGTCGAGCTGATCCTCGCGGACGTTCAGCGTGACCCAAGCGTTTTCGACGTCGGTCAGCATGAAGACCGGAAAGCCCTGCGGCACGAGTTCGCCTGGTTGAGCCATCCGCTTCCCGACTTCCCCAGCAGATGGCGCGACCACGCGCGTCTCGGCGGCGGCGGCCTGCACCTCGGCCACCGCGCCGCGCGCCTGCTGGACCTGACCGCCAGCGGCGGCCTTGTCCTGAGGGCGGGCTCCCGCCAGGGCCTGATCGTATTGCGCCCTCGCTGCCTTCGCAGCCTCCGTCGAAGCGATGGCGTTCGTCCGCGCCTCGTCCGCCTTCTGACCGGCGACGACGCCCTGGGCGAACAAGCGTTGCGTGCGGTTGCTGGTATCCTGCGCCAGATTCGCTGCCGCCTGTGCACGCCGCCATTGCGCCTCGGCCGCCCGGATGTCCTCGCTGCGCGCGCCGGCCTCGGCCTTGTCCTGCGTTGCCTGCGCGGCCTCCAGCGCCCCGCCGGCCTGCTGCTGCTTGGCGGCGACTTCGGGGCTGGAGATCGTGTAGAGTAGCTGCCCTTGCCGGACGGGCTGTCCTTCCTCCACGCCGAACGATGCGATCCGTCCCGTGACCTTGCTCGTGACGCGGATCTCGCGCGCGTCTACCATGCCTTGCAGCTGACCAGGCACGGGACGGTAGCTGAGCCAGAGTCCGACGCCCAGCAGGGCAGCGACCACGAGAGCGACAACGACCAGTTTGCCGCGGGGTGGCCTTGTCGTCCCCCCGCCGTCGTGCATTTCGTTTTCAGTTGCGGCGTTCATGGAATTACCTTGTCGGCTTTGGCGACGTATGCGGCCATCTCATCCATTTGCCCGCTGACGTTCAGAAGCTGGGCAAGTGCCTGTACATATTCGTTGGCCGCCTGCGCGCGCTGGACGCGCGATCGCCCCAGCGAAAGCTGCGCGTCGATGACGTCCAGCGATGTCGCCTGCTGTTCCCGATAGGATAGGGTCTGAAGCCGCAGATTCTCGATAGATGAAGCGAGGGAGGTATCGAGAAGCAGATACCGCTTTCGCGCCGCCTCGACGTCGTTCCACGCCTTCGTCACACCGATCTCGATCTGCGTGCGGCCTTCGCGCAGACCGGCGCGCGCCTGTTCCGCCGTCGCCCGTGCCGCATCGACCGCCTGTCGGCGCCCAAGACCCCCGGCGAGCTTATAGCGCAAGCCAACACCCACTGCCCAATCCGGGTCCGTGAGGAGGGTGTTGCGCCGGTCGAAATTATACTGGCCGAAGCCGTAGACGGTCGGGCGCTGCTTCGCCTGCTGGATCAGGACGCCGGCCTTCGCCTGGTCCTCCAGCGACGACAGCCGCTCGAGTTGAGGATGTGAGGCTAGGGCCGCGGCCTTGAACGTGTCGAGCGGCGGCAGTGGACGCGAGATGACGAAGAGCGGCGTTGACGGCCTCACTCCTGCGGGTTCGCGCAGCAGCCCCGCAAGCGCCGCATTCGCCGTCTGGAGGTCAGCGATCGCCTTCTCATATTCCGCCCGTGCGTCGTCGCGTGCCACCTCTGCCTGAAGGCGTTGCGCCCGGCTGATGAAGCGCGCTTCCTCGAGCTTGACGGCGTCTGCGACGTGACGGTCGAGCCCATCGAGCACGTCGCGGCGCACGCCCAGCGCTCGCTCGGCTAGCTGCTGGCCGAAATAGGCCCGCACCAGTTGCACGAGCTGATCGTTGGCGGTGATGGCCCGGTCGGCCTGCGCCTGCGCCACCTGTGCCCGCGCACCAGCCTGCGTCCCCGAAATCTGCCCTCCGGTGTAGATCGGGAGGGTCGTCGAAGCGATGGGGCGCGTACTTTGCCTTCTAACTTGAAACCGCAGCGGGTCAGGGATGCCGAAGCCCTCGGCGACCGGCGCGAGCGAACCGAGCGGCAGATAGAGCGTCTTCTGATAGTCCAGCAGTTGCGCCTCGAGGTCGACGTCCGGCCTGCGCAATGTGCGCGTGGCTCCCTCTTGCGCCTCCTTGCTGCGCACGTTCGCGTCCGAGGCCGCGATCGCGTCGGAACGGTCCAGCAGCTGCTCCTGCGCACGGGCGTATGTCAGGACGGCGGGGCTTGAGGGGCCGATGTTCTGGGCCGATGCGGCATGCGGCGTCGCGACCGCGGCGCCGATGATGGCGATAGACCGAAGGCTCATCATCGACGTTGGCCCGCTTTGCTGTGAGGCGACAAGCCGTCTGCGGCCTCGATGCCGCAGCCATGTACGAGGGGACGAGGTCTGGGCGTCGCCGCCATGATCACGTTCACGACTGCGACCCCGGTCGTCGAAATTCGCAAGAGACGATGCTCGCCCCCCTTCGGAGGGTCAGCTGGCGGGCCGCACGTCGTTTCGCGAATGATCTTGGCAATCCCAAAGCATGGTCCAGCTCGTCGCCGATCAACGACGCACTCAGCGCGCCCGAAACGATGCCCTCGACGAGGGCCGGCAGCTCGTGGTCGGCGACTATCGAGCCCCCCGTCGTGTCGCCCGCCAACTCGCTTGGTAGGCGGGAGAATCGGCTGAAGAGGGGTTCCAGCATCTGACGATCGGTCGCGGCAAGCCAGCCGATCAGCCGGCCCACGCCGGTCTGTGCGAACGTGTCGAAGACGAGGTCGACGAGGCCGGCTTCATCGATGTCGCCTGCCCTCAAGGCTCGGACACCGCGCCGGACGTCCTCCAGAAGCTGGCCGATGCCGTCGTCCGCGACGGCTGCCTGCAGGTTGGCCGCGGTGCCGAAATGATGGGTGATGCTTCCGTGCGCCATGCCTAATGCCCCGGCCACGCTCTGAAGCGTGATCGCTGCCGGCCCGAAACGCTCAAGGATATCGCGGGCAGCGCCGACCGCTTCGCTGCGAAGCTCGTCCGGATGACGCCGGCGGCGACGGGGAGGCTCTATTGTCATTGATGACAATATAAGTTAATGCCGTGTCGGTGTCAATGACGATCAGCGGAGACGACGCGGATGCCTAACGATAGCGCCGGCCATACCTGCGCCTTCGATGTGATCGCCTCCGACATCGATCACATGGGCCACGTCAACAATACGGTCTATTTACGCTGGATTCAGGAGGCGGTGATCTCCTTTTGGCACCGGATCGCGCCCGGCGATGCGCTGGAGTCGGTTGCCCGGGTCGCGATAAAGCATGAGATCACCTATCGCTGCCCCGCCTTCCTAGATCAGCGCGTTGACTGTCAATCGGCGTCCAAAAGGGACCCCCTACCGGCGTCCAAAAGGGACCCCCTTCGTCGAGCAGCGTACCGGGGATGACGGGCGCACTGTTCGCGCTGGTTGCGGCGTAGGGCGGGCGTAGCCCGACGGGAGGCGCAACCAGCGCGAAGCGTTCTCTGCCGGTGTTCCAGGCGTCAGCTTCGATGTTTGAAGCGCCAGCTGTCGTTGCCGGTTTCGACGATGTCGCAATGGTGGGTAATTCGGTCGAGCAGCGCGGTGGTCATCTTGGGGTCGCCGAAGACGGTGGGCCACTCACCAAAGGCCAGGTTCGTCGTGACGATGACTGAAGTCTGTTCGTAGAGCTTGCTGACGAGGTGGAAGAGCAGCTGACCGCCCGAGCGGGCAAACGGCAGGTATTCGGGCGCGACGTTACCGCTGAACGGCGCCAACGCCTTTGCCCACATCTGGAGCAACGTGCTGCCGCTGAACCCAACTCAGTCGCGGCGGGCTGCCCGTCGCGGTCACCACCGAACCGTTGTTCAATCGGACGGGTGGTTACAAGGGCTATGTCTTTCCGGCCGTAGCGGTGATCATCGTTCAGCAGACGCTGCTCTTCGGCGCCGCTACCTTCATGGGCGGACGACGCCGCTCCGGCGCATGGCGGATGGGTGTCGCGGAGTTCTGGGGAACGCTGGCGGCGTTCACGTCGGTAGGCATCCTGGGATGCTATTTCCTGTTCGGGTTCATCTTCTGGCTCCAGGCTGTGCCCGTCGATGGCGACATTACCGGCATGATGGTAATGGTCCCTGTCTTCGCCACGGCGGTTGCTGCCCTAGGGCTGCTCATCGGCAGCGTGTTCGATTGCGCCGAGCGGGCAACCTACATCCTGGCACCGATCTCGGTGCCGTTCTTCTTCCTCACCGGGACCGCCTATCCGCTCGATCAAATGCCGGGCTTCGTCGCCGCCCTCTCTCACTTGATCCCGGCCACCGCCGGCGTCCACACGTTCGTCCCGTTGAACCAGATGCATGCGCGCCTGAGCGAGGTCACGATCCCCGCCTTGACCCTTGCAAGCCTCGCCCTCGGCTATGCCATGCTGGCGTATTCGCGCCTCGTCGGCTTCGGCGCGATGGTCGGGACGTCCGCCACCGAGGCCTGAATGGAGGGCAATCCTCGCCAAGGAGCGCAAGCTCCACCGTTTCCGCGGCTGTAGTGTATCGCGCACTCCTTCTAGCCGCTCGTAGTGGCTGCGACCTCGCTTCGCATGGCCACGAGACTTCGTGTCGCTGATCGCTGCCTCCTGCATCGATAGTTGCCTCACGTAGAGACCTGGTCGAGTCAGCAAGAAAGGGAACCATTCGGTTCCCCTAGGTGTTGTTGGTGGGTAATTGCCGGGAAATGGCTGGGCCAAGCGGCGCCGCGACCGGCGTCGGGACATGGGCAACAGACGAGGTCAGGCTTTGAAAGCACCGCTTCTCTATTCGTCCGACATCGAGACGATCGCCGAGGATGAAGATCGCCTGACGGCCGAGATCGTCGAGCAGATGGCGGCCGGGAACCGCTGCGCTTTCGAGCATCACCGCCATGCGATCCGCGACGCGCATGCCAAGTCCCATGCTGTCCTGAGGGGCACGTTGACGGTTCACGACGATCTGGCGCCGGAACTGCGGCAGGGCATCTTCGGACACCCATGCACCTACGGCGTGGTCGCACGGCTGTCCTCGGCGCCCAGCGACATTCATTCGGACGCGATCCCTGCGCCGCGAGGATTCGCGATCAAGGTAATCGGCGTCGAAGGAGAGCGGTTGTCGCCCGATATCGGGGGCGCCAACCAGGATTTCCTGATGGTGAACTTTCCCGTCCTCGCCTTTGGCACCATCGCCAAATACAAGCTGATGCTGAGCCTTCTCGAGGCGAATGCGCATGCGCCCGACACCTTCCAGCGGCTGATCGCGGGCACTGCGCGGGGTGCCAAGAAGACAGTGGAGGCGTTGGGGATGACGCCCGGGGCGACGCTCGAGGGTTTGGCGCGCGACAACCATCATCCGCTCGGCGAGAGCTACCACACGCAAGGTGCTATCCGCTTCGGTGACCATGTCGCCAAGCTGGCGCTGTCCCCAGCTTCCGATAACGTCCGGGCCTTGACGGGACAGCCGGTGGGCAAGGCGGAATTCTCCACGATGCGGGATGTTCTGGTGGAGCATTTCGCCGGCCAGGGCGCGGAATATGCCCTGTCGGCGCAACTCTGCACCGATCTGGCGGAGATGCCGGTCGAGGATGCGGCGGTACGCTGGGACGAGAAGGTGTCGCCGCATCGCCCGATCGCGACGCTGCGGTTCGCAGCGCAGGACGCCTACGCCCCGGCGCGCCAGGTGTATGGCGACGACATCCTGTCCTTCAATCCATGGAACGGCGTAGAGGCGCATCGCCCGCTTGGCCAGATCATGCGCATCCGCCGGGCGGCTTACGAACGCTCGACCAGCTACCGCCATCGGATGAACGCGCGCGCCCGGATCGAGCCTGACCGGGTCGATGACATTCCCGACTGAACAAGCAGGAGGTCGTGATGACCACAGACAACAAGGATCCGCGCCTCGCGGATGAGAGCACGCTTCAGGAAATCCGTCGCCGGGTGGAGGAAGTCGCCGCCGATGCACCCCACCTCGCCAAGATCGCGCTCGAGGCGATGATCCGCAAACATAATCCGGACCTGAAGGGCAGCGCACGGTCGGCCGGCCGCGCCGGCAAGCAATCCGGCAACGTGTCCGAACTCACCGCCATCGCGACGCTCAAGCCGGGCGGCGCAGAGCGCCTGCGGCGGATCTTCGATCTCACCGCCGGCAACATGGACGGTGCCCAGCGCGTCTCCACCCTGCACGACATGCGCTTCGTGTTTTTCGACGATGATACGCGCATCCTGTTCGCGACCGCCTACGACGGCGACTGGGATGCCTACATCAATGACTTTGCGACCAAAATTCCCGAGCTCATGGACCTTCTGTTCGCCAACGTCGAAGGCTGGCCGGGGATCGACAGCCCCAAGGTGAAGGATTTCATCGCCGACCACCAGATCGACGCTGCCGGTTGGTTCGTCGCCAATCCGCAGGTGACGGTGGTCGACGTACGCCGTTTCCAGCGAATGGAGAAGGCGCTCAACGCGTTCCTCGATGCAGAGGCCGCCAACATGGGCATCGACCCGACGACCAAGGCGGCGCTCGGCCAACTTACCGACGCCATCTCCAAGCCGGAAGGGGTGGATTACTGACATGAGCGTTCTGGCGAACCTGAAGGCGCGCTTCAGCCGGGAGCGGGTCAAGCTGCAGCTCGACGACATCCAGGCCCTGATCCTGCGATCGCGGCCCGAGCCCTATGTCGGCCTGCACGCGATGCTGCACGTCGATGAGGCGGAAGGCGGTCGCGATCTGGTCCGCCGGCTCGCGCCGCACATCCCCTCGGCCGACGATTGGACGGACGACATGGACTCCTGGACCGGCGTCGCGATCAGCCATGCCGGCCTGAAGGCGCTGGGCGTGCCAGAGGCATCGCTGAAGAGCTTTCCCCTGCCATTTCAACAGGGCATGGCGGCCCGAGCCGAGCAACTGCGCGACTTCGGCGAGAATGCACCCGACCGGTGGGAAGATGCCTTTCGGCCCGGCACCTGCCATATCGCGCTGACGATCTATGCCCGCGACGAAGCCGCGCTGGAAAAGGCGATCGAAGTCGCCATGACCGAGTTGGAAGCCTCGCATGGTGTCACGCTCGTCGGCACGCACAGCTTCGGGGCGGATGCCGATGCCAAGAACCCTTTCGGATTTCGCGACTCCATCTCGCAGCCGACAGTGGCGGGCGGCGGGGTGGACCCGCGGGGCGACGAGCGCGCGATCGCGGCGGGCGAGTTCATCCTGGGCGAAAACAGCGAGACCGGCGCGCCAGTCGCAATGCCCGAACCGGCCCCGCTCGGTCGCAACGGATCGTTCGTGGTCCTGCGCAAATATCAGAGCGCGGTTGGCGCCTTCAACGATTTCATCCGCGCGAACGCCGACAGCGAAGCCGACCAGGAGAAGCTGGCGGCCAAGATGTTCGGCCGCTGGCGCAGCGGCGCGCCGCTGATCCTGGCACCGGATCATGACGACGAGGCGCTGGGGGCGGATCGATCACGCAACAACGACTTTAATTTCGCGGAAGATCCCAAGGGACTGGTCTGTCCGCATTCAGCGCACATGCGCCGTCTGAACCCGCGCGACAGCCAGTTGACGATCCTGACCGACGTTAACATTCACCGCATCATCCGGCGCTCTTCCACCTTCGGCCCCAAGTGGACTCCGGACGTGACGGCGGCCGACGATGCGAAAGACGATCGCGGCATCTTCTTCATCTTCATCAGCGCGCGGGCGTACGATACGATCGAGTTCCTCCAGCAGGAATGGATCAACCGGGGCAACTTCATCGATCTTGGCACCGAAAAGGACCCGATCGTCGCGCTGCACGAGGAGCCCGGGACCTTCACCATTCCGCAGGAGCCGGCGCGAAAGCGCGTCAACGGCGTGACCACCTTCAACCGTCTGATGGGCGGCGAATATCTCTTCATGCCGTCGCTGACGGCGCTCCGGTGGATCGGTGAAGCAGGCTGGCACTGATCCGTCCAGCGGGCCTGAGGGGCGCTCGCAATACCGTTCGCATCGGCATGCCATCACCGTTTCGGCGGACGCGATCGACGAACTGGGCCACGTCAACAATGCTGTGTACCTGCAGTGGGTGCAGCAGGCGATAACCGCGTACTGGCGCGCGGTGGCGAGGAAGGAAGATGTCGACCGGCTTCGCTGGATCGTCGCTAGTCACGAGATCTTCTATCGAAAACCGGCCTATCACCGCGATAGTCTCATCGCGACGGTTCAGATTACCAAGCACACAGCGTCGCGAGCATGGTTCTCGACGCATATCGGCAGGGACGGCGAGACGGTCGCCGAGGTGCACTCGACGTTATGCTGTCTCGACGCGAGCTCGGGTCAACTCGTCCGCATCACTCCGGACCTTGCGCAGCCGTTCTGCCTGTAACACGCCGGGCCTATGAGGGGCGGTTAACCCTGGCGAGCAGCTTGGGTCGGATGGTGCGGCGCAGCCCGCGAGCAAGCTGCGCCACGGCCGATCATGCTCAGCCTCTGGGCATCGTCGGAACGGCTCGAGCGGTCGTCGCCGACGCTGACCGGGACCGATCAAAGCTCGGAGCGATGTAAGGAAGAGCCGCGATGGTCGGTGAAAAGAGAATGCCGAAAAGCCAACGCGGTCGGATAGGCCGGCCGAGTGCCGAAGAGGCGGCCAGTCTGGAAGACCGGATCCTGGCCGCCACTTGGGACTTGCTGCTCGCAAAGGGTGCCCGCGAACTCTCGGTCGAACGGATCGCACGTGCGGCTGCTGTCAGCAAGAAGACGATCTACACTCGCTTTCAAGGCCGCAGTGATCTCTTGATGCGCCTCCTGCGGCGCAAGCTTGAACTGGAAGAAAGCGGACTTCATGAGGACGTGGATGCGGAAGACTTTCGCGATGCATTCTGCAGCGTCGGGAGGCGTATCCTGGCCTTCTTGATCAGCGCGGAGCGTCAGGCGATCGCAGCGGTGCTGGCGGAACTACCGGACGCGCGGCATGATGCCTGGACCTCTACCTATGCTGTCGGTCTACGCGCAATTGATGCCTTGCTAGCACATCCGGGAGCCGCGATCGCGCTAGCGAATCTCGATCTTGCGACCTTCCGTCATGCTTTGTTGCAATGTCTGATCGGTCGGGCGGAGAACATGCTGCGTGCTCCTGAGTCAGATCAGCCTATGAGCGAGGATTGGATGAAGGCCTTGGCAAAGCTCTTCATACGGCATGATTCGTAACCGCGGTGGTGACTGCCATAGCCAATAGCCTTGGCAGGGTAGAACGGCCTCGCCGCCTCGATCCGCTACCGCATGACCGCAGCCAAGCTGCCGGTAATCAAGGACCTCGACGCCTTCGCGTTCGAGGGCACCCCGATCAACGAAGAGCTGGTGCGCTCCCTGCACGCAGGTTCGTTCCTACCCGGTCGCCGCAACATCGTGCTCATCGGCGGCACAGGGACCGGCAAGACCCATCTGGCCACTGCGATCACCGCCAGCGTCGTGCGTGCCGGGGCCCGCGGGCGCTACTTCAACACGGTCGATCTCGTCACCAGGCTCGAGGAAGAAGCCCGCATCGGCAAGGCCGGCGCCATCGCCGCGCAGCTCAGCCGGCTTGATCTCGTGGTGCTCGATGAACTGGGCTATCTGCCGTTCGCCCGATCCGGCGGGCAGCTCTTGTTCCACCTGA
>NZ_QQWV01000037.1:0-37867 GCF_003951715.1 Sphingomonas sp. ABOLH
TCTCGTTGAGCTGGAGCGCCGCGATCGGCGGGAGGCCCGCTACCAGGAGACCGTTGCCGGCGCTCGGTTCGAGTACGATGTCATCCGCGCGTGCGTTCGCGAGCATGACCGTGATCGTGGCGAGATCGAGCGGGGTCGAGAATTGCTGCCAGTCGATCTGCTCCTCGCTGCGCACGGTCTGGGTAGGAAGGCGCGCCATAAGCCCGATCGCGGCGTCGACCGCCGGCGTGGTGCCTGCTGCGCATACCGCCAGCGCGGTCGCATGCTCCAGCACCTCGAAGCTCTCGCGCTGGGTCCAGTGACCATCGGCGTCGGTGCCGCCATAGGCGCGGATCATCGCGTCGTTGAGCATCGCTCGGGTGATCTTCGCGTCGCCGGCGATCGCGGGGAGCAGCAGGCGGGCGGCAGCGGTGGCATGGTCGGCGCGCGCGGGCGCAGGGTCGAACAGGTCGGTCATGGGGGTCTCCGGGTCTGTGGCTGCTCGTGCAGCTCACGACCCCGACCCCCCTTCCCTCTCAGGCTCCGGGTTTCACGACGTCGGCCCAGTCGCCATAACGTGAGGGTGGCGGCATCCGCTTCAGCGTCAGCCGGCGCGGCCGATAGGCGGCCCACGCCTTGCGTCGTGCGCGTCGGCCCTCGAAGTCATTGTCCTCGGCGAAGATCAGCGTGGTGACGCTATCGAGGATGTGGACACGGTCGAGCCGCGCCGCGCCGAGCGTCGCCCAGCACGGGATGCCGTGGATCTGGGTGAAGGCGGCCGAGGTCTCGAACCCCTCACCAAGCGCCAATGTGTCGGTGACGCGCATGCCCTGCCAGGTCGCACCTCCCGGCGTGCCGAGCGTCGCCTTGTCGAGATAGCCGCCATGCGCGAGGTCGAGGAAGATGCGCTGAATCGAGCGCAGCGTGCGCCCCTCCCGCGCCGCGATCAGCAGCGCCGGGAGGAACCGGGTATGCGGTTTCGGTCCCCACGGACAGCGCGGGTGGTAGCTCAGGTCGTCGAAGGCGCCGGTGATGCCGCGAAAGCGGAGATAGGCTTCCGCGGGCGTTCCGGCGATCGGCAACCCCTCGTTCCACAGCCGTTCGATGTTGGCGGGTCTGCCGGTGCGCTGTTCAGCGGGTGGGTCGTAGGTGCGTCCGGGTCTGATGCGCGCGATCTCGCGGAGCACGTCCTCGGCGGTGCAGCCGGCGAAGCAGTGAACGAGGATGCCGTCATGGCCCTGCCGGATCGAGAGGCTGGGATCGCTGTCGGCGTGGGCCGGGCAACGGCACATGGCGTTGTAGCCGTGCCAGGTGCCGCCGAGGGCGCCGACGATGTCCACGATGGTCTGGGTGGGTTTCAGCGCAACGAGGGGCATGACCGATCCTTTCTCGCTGCCTCTGACCCCCTTCTCTCCCTTCCTAGGTGACTCAGTAGCTGCTGGCTAGCAGCTAGCGGAAGATCCCCGTGTTAGCAGTTAGACCTCCGCTATCTAGCGTTGAGATGGCTGGCATCTAGCGGCTAGCTACCTTTGAGCTAGCAGTTTCTCATAAGCGTCGAGTGCCTTCTCGAGCACTTCTGTAAGAAGCAGACCCTCACGTTGAGCTATTTCGCGGATTCGATTGTCCCATTCGGGTGTGACCCTAGTCGCAAATTGTTGAGTGCGGTTAGTCTTGCGCGAACTGCGGGCATCAATGCGGGTTGCGGTTATCAGCGGTGCAGCCGGAGGGGCGGGGGCTACTTCGGGTGCATCCAAATTCTGGCTCGCCTCACTGATTGGTGGGGGTGAACCCAAACGAGTAGCCTTCTTTAGCTTCGAGATATCGGCCATCATTCACCCCGCTACTTTGTCGATTAGGGATTGGATCAGAGTATCAGCACGCTGGTTAAGGCCGGAGAATTTGGTTTCGGTAATTGACAGGCCTTGGTTCTGCGCTTGCCGGTATGCTGGTCGTTCCACGATCGAACCGTCGAGGACATTATACCCAGCTTCGGTCAAATACGCCCGCGCGTCATTTTCTTCAGCCGAAGTTCCAATGCGGTTGAGCGCAAAAACGAGCCGTCCAGTCGGGATACCCTCCTTAACAAGGGCATGGTATTCGCGGACGGCAGGCCTGAGATCGTCCAAGGATGCGCCGGTGGGTTGAACCACGAGTGACGATGACCGTGCAATTTCAAGTGTAGCTTTGCTGGTCCGAGCGGGGCCGTCGATGATAAGCAGATCGAAGCCGTCTGCAGCGGCCAGGGCCTGAGACGCGGTTTTGAATGCCTCAACCGACACAATCGGCTCGATGGAGATGCCAAGGCGTGCTCGGTGCCAATCGACCGAAGTGCCCTGTTGAGTATCGAGATCGGCGATTTTAACCCGCAGTTCGCCTGCCGCCGCCTCGCGAGCAAGGGCTCTTGCCAAGGTGCTTTTTCCTACACCGCCTTTTTGTGAGACGAATGCTACGACAGCAGCCATGACCGATCCTGTGATAGTTCGAACAACTGGATAGCTAGCCGCTCTCTAGCAGTTTGGCAACCGCTACCTATGTGATAGCTAGCTGATACCCAACCAGCAGATATCTGTGAGCTAGCTGCTACCCACGGGGGTTTGCCTGACCTAGTCTGGATCA
This sequence comes from Sphingomonas sp. ABOLH, assembly GCF_003951715.1. NCBI lineage: Bacteria > Pseudomonadati > Pseudomonadota > Alphaproteobacteria > Sphingomonadales > Sphingomonadaceae > Sphingomonas > Sphingomonas sp. ABOLH. The sequence continues at coordinate 2,596 of NZ_QQWV01000037.1, forward strand.
AGCACTGGGAGATAGTGGAATTTTTTTCCACGTTGTGCGGTTGATCGAAACATGATGTTCAATGATCGATGAACACGCGATCGAACTCGAGCTTATGCGTAGTGGGTAGTGTTATGGCACTGCTATGGGCGCAAACATCGGCAGCTAAGCAGGCCGAGGTAATGACATTTGATGGGCAGGCAGTTGAAGCCGTCATCGATGTGGGCCCGAGAATGCGGGGTATGCCAACAGACGGAACGCCGCCAGTACCAAGCATGGAAGCCGTTTTAGGCAATGACTTCAGATCATTCGGCAGCCCCGTAATGGAACCCCAAGAGGAGGCAATAAGCACGTCGCATATATCGGTGCCCCTTTGGATGCAGACTGGCCAGGTTTCGGGGGGAGCTGGCCGGGCAGCGATGTCCGATATGGCAAGTTATCTCTACACCCCACAGGCTTGCTCAATCACACCCTACCGTCCACGCGGCGATTTTCCAGGCTGGCTCGAAGCTCGGCGGGCTCAATATTACCCCTTGATCCAGGCCGTGGCGTGCGAAGCTGGTGTGCCAGTCGGGCTTTTCGATGCACTGGTGGCCCAGGAAAGCCGCTATGACCCATTGATCGTATCACCGAAGGGCGCCGTTGGCCTTACCCAATTGATGCCCGGTACAGCGCGTGGACTTGGGGTTTTCAATTCGAGAGATCCGTTGTCGAACCTGAGGGGAGGGGCCAGATACCTCCGCGCGCATCTGGATGAGTTCAAGCGGGTCGATCTAGCCTTGGCCGCGTACAATGCAGGTCCAGGACGCGTTCGATCGATGCGCCGTATTCCGCCGTTTCGCGAGACGATGGACTATGTCGCAGCGATCACTCGAGGGTGGAGCACCGGATCGTTCAGGACAGCATCGATTCAGACCGCCGGTTTGGCAGTGGGTCGACAGGAATTCCGGGGCAGGGGGGTCCAGTTACTCGCTTACACATCTACAAGAGTATCGAACCCGAGGTAGTGCGCGTAATAGATCGCAATTCCGAGGATCGCCGGCGCGCCGAGCAGATAGTTGATCTGCCAACGTATCCACAACCGGGGTGCAACGAGTACCTTATCGAGGACGGTCGCAGTTGGGAGTTTCCTAGTTCCCAGACGATAATCGTAGGCGGTCTTTATCATCGCGAGGACAGCGCACAGCGCCACCATGACGCCGACCGCGGCATAGAGTGAAAGCCAGGCCTGAAGTGTCGCTTGGGGCATGCCGACCACCTAGCAGCAAGATGCTGACGGTCCATTAACCGCTGAATCGCGCATTAGTTACCAGGTGGGCTGCGTTTTCAATCGCAAGTTGGTGCTCAGCATGGCGCTACGGTCGCGATGACGCACGAAAAACGGCTGCACCGGGCACAAAGGCGGCAATTTCAGCGCAACGGTAAACGCTTGCTCCCCTCGGGAGCATCGCGACGCGAAGCGGCGCGTCCAACCTTGCCGCTTGGTCTTGCCGTTTGTGGTTTGTGCGGTCCGGTCGGTTGGGACTGTACTCGCCGTCAGGCGTTAGGGCGTTGGCCGACTAGGCCAACTCCATTCGTTCTCAGATCATATGAATCTAGGAGCGGTTGACCATTTTTTTGAGACTCTTGCTTCTCGATAGCGATGGCAAGGCTGTCCAGCACTTGTCGCAAGCCGGCGTCTTCGATCTCCACGGCGACAACCTGGCGCGGGGAGCGCCAGAGGCGCATCACCTCGATCTGCTCGATCAGGCAGGACATCCTTGCCGAGCAACGCTTTGGCGACGCCGGCGCCAAGCAGGTCGGCGACCTCGGTCACCACGGCCGACGCGCCGCGGGCTCCCGCCCCAATCAGGATAGCGACCTTGGCGCCTGCATTCAGTACCTCCGCCGCGCGCGCGAGATCGGCGGGCTGCGGGACGACGATCGGATGTGCATAGCCGGTGCCCGAGCGGGTGAAGACGTGCGCCTGGCCCGGCTCCTCATATTTCGTATCCTGTATGTCCTTGGGCAGCACGATGGTTGAGACCGCGTTGCCCGCGACCGCGATCCGGATCGCGCGATCGGTCACATGGCGGACCTGCGCCGGCGCGCTCGCCTCCTGCACATAGGCGGCGACGTCGGCAAACAGTCGGTCGAGATTGAGCTCCTGCTGATAGCTTGCACCGCGCACGGTGCTCTCGGCCTGGCCCGCGATCGCGAGGACCGGGACATGGTCGAGCTTGGCGTCATAGAGCCCGGTGATCAGGTGGGTCGCGCCCGGACCGCCGGTCGACAGGCAGACGCCGAGCTCGCCGGTGAATTTCGCATGCGCCGTCGCCATGAAGGCCGCCATCTCCTCGTGGCGGACCTGGATGAACTCGATGCCCGAGCCTTCCTTCTCGGCGCGCTGGAGCGCCCCCAGCACGCCATTGATGCCATCGCCAGAATAGCCGTAGATTCGGCTCACGCCCCAATCCTTGAGGCGCTGGACGAAGAAATCGCTCGACATGCGGGCCATGCCGCCCTCCACTTTGGGATTTGGTTTCGAGCCGGAGAGGTTCAGTCACGCATGCTCGCGCTGACGAGAAGAACGTCGCAGTGCGCACAGGCGTTCCCGCCGGTCGGCGGCTTCGCCCCCATCGGTGCGCGCTAGGGCCGGCCCGACGGCGAGCTCGCTTCTTCGGTCGTTGAGGCATGTCGGTGTCGCTCACTGCCCAACCGCGCCAGGTCATCGGTTTGCGACTGTCCAAACGCGGACAGCTAAAACCTGTCATTCACCGCCGAAACGCTTCGCGAGACGCGCACTCGCTCCGCTCTTGGCCGCCAGCTTCGCGCCATAGCGCATGACCGTCTTGGGATCGCGCCAGCGATAGGCCTGCATGATGGCGGGCAGGCTCTCTCCTGCCGCAAAATTGTCTTGCGCCACGCCAACCCGGATCGAATGGCTCGACACGGCCGCGACCCAGCGCTCGAGCTCGGCCTCGCTCATCGCCCCCAGCAGTTTCTTGTCGAATGCCTGGCGGATCAACCGCTTGTAGATGAGCGTGATCGTGCCGGGGTTGAGCGCCTCCTCTCCCACACCGCGGATCGAGCCATCGAACCAGGTTTCGACGCGCCGGAACAGGGCCCCGCGCGCAATCCCGGCCTTGTCGCACCATTCAGCGATCGCGCGCATGGTCGCGGGCGAGAGATAGGCGAGAGCCCCCTGCCCTTCCTGATCGGTCTTGCTGCGGCCGATCTCGACCACCCCTGCCCCGTCGACGTCGGGCCCGTCGATATGCTCGATACGCATCGCCGCGAGTTCGGAGCGCCGGCAGCCGGTATCATAGTTGACCTGCAGTAGCGCGCGATCGCGCGCGCCCAGGAGATCGCGGCGCGTGGCCTTGAGGAGGACCGCGAGGCTCACGCCGCTCGCCGGCGCGTCGAGATCGCTGACATCGCCCTTGTAGCGGATACCCCGCGCCTGCGTCTGGCGGGTGCCGAGAAGCTTGCGCGCCGCCTTGTGCTCGAGCTGCACGAGCGGGGCTGCGGTCGGATCGTCCAGCCCCGCCATGCGATAGGCCCAGCCGATATTGACGAGATAGCGCGCGATCGTCGCGGCCGCCCTCTGCGGCGTCGCCCGCGTCGCCTCATCATGATCCTGACCCGACAGCGCGCGGACATAGGCCGCGACGGTCTCGGCGGTCGCCTCCCCTGCCCGCACTCGGGTGCGCCGGCACCAAGCATCCCAGAGCTTCATGTCGGAAAGGAACGCGCGGATCGTGTTCGGCGACCAGGCCCGCGCCGCGGCCGCGATGACCTGCGGATCGACCGCCGCCTTGTCGATAGCCAGCGCGCGGACCTCGCCCACGACGTCGTCGGCGCCGGCGGGCGGCGTGCTTTGCCTGCGGGTGAGGGCCGTTTTCGCCATGACGGCGAGACATAGCCCGGTCCTTCTCATAATAATAGGGTCGTGATAATCTCCCATTATCACGACTACGCATACGAGCCAATTTGACTGAGAGCAGCTCTGGGTTAAAAGACGGCGTGGACGCGCCTCTCTCGAACAGCCGCTACGGCCCCGCCTACAGCGCGAAGATGGTCTCCGCGATCGCCTCCTGCACGGCCGCCATTACGCGTCTCGATGCCCGGTTTTGCGTTAGTTCGGTGGCATCGGCCTGGGCACGCCGCGCCGCCTGGAGTGGCTACACCCGGGCCCTGCAACTGCAATCGGCCGAGATCGACGAAATTGACGTATTTTCCTGGGGCTGCGGGCTGCAAATCCCCGGCCGGCCGCTGCGGTCGACCAACCTCGACCTGTTCGATCGCTTTCCCGCCTGGGAAGCGGCGCTGCGCGATCCCGACCCCCTCGCCTGGCGCGACGCGCTCCCGACCGCGATCGGCGAGATCGAGATAGCCGCGGACCATTCGCCGCTGATCCGCGCGCTCGATCGGGTCCGCCAGCATGCGCGTCTCGACAGCACCGCCCTGCCCTGGCTCTCGCTGCCCTTCGCTCTGCGCGACAAGGGGATGGTGACCACTCCCCTGCCCTGCCTCGTGGGCGGCGTGAAGGCGTTTAGGCTGAAGCGAACTGTCGGAGACGAGGACTGGTATGCGGCCATGCGCAGCCTTGAGGCAAGCGCCACCGCAAACCTCGCACGGTTGCACGAGCTGGAAAAGCTCCATCGCGCGGCCCAGCATGCGATCGTCGCGGAATATCGACCTGGCCACCTCCCGGGGCTCGCGGCCCTCCTCCATCACCGGCCACTGCTCTCGCCTCAGTCGCTGGCGGAGCTGCTCAGCATGAGCGTTGCCGGCGCGAGCAAACTGCTGGGCCGTGCCGTCGACTGCGGCTTGCTCGTGGAGATCACCCAGCGGCGGACCTGGCGCGTGTTCCTGAGCACGGACCTTGCCATCGAGTTTGGCTTTGCAGCGCCCAAGCGTGGACGGCCGCGCAACGTGGTCCCTCCCCCGCCAGCGAGCCGCGAGCTGTCGGAGGTCTTCGATGCCTTCGATCGCGAGATGGAGAACATCGACAAGCTTCTCCAGCATCGCGCCGAGAGTTTGTGAACGACAGTCCGCAGGAGGATCTTTCGCTTGCCGCCCGGTCTGATGAACCGGTCTATCAACCGGAGCATCCTTCTGTCGAACGATTGGAATGTCGTCGGCTGGCCGGGGCCTCTCTACCGAGGTGCGCCGGCAAACCTTTCACCAAAGGGGTAGCTGCCTCCCCTCCCCTGTTCGCAATTCATAGCGCTGGATGCAGCAAGAACTGATTTGCCGGCGAGCGCGGTCTCGTTCCCCTTGTCCCAGTGGTGAAACACGAGCTCTGCAGTCGGCGGCTATCGTCTATCGATAGTTGAAGGCGGTAGCTGCAATGTCCAGTCCACGGGTTCTCTGACCCACAACGGCATGCTTCTCGTGATCAGGCTTGGCAGGAAGGCCCCACAGCGGCCTTCTGGGCGCTTTGCTTGCCGTGGGGATAGCCGAGAGCGGAAACACGCTGTGCGGGCTGCTGGCGGCGCTCAGTGCAGGTCGGACTTCGTTCGGGTCTTGGAAAATGGCTCCTGTCACGGTGCCCTCGGCGACCTGAGCGTAGTGAGGTGCTCCGCGATGGCTGGCTTGCAAGGAGTCTAGGCGCCGCGATAATCGACGTCGATCTGCGGTCGGGTGTGTGAGGCGACGCACGCGACGGAGCTTTTTGGGTGGACGACGTGCTTAGTGCGCGGCGATCGTCCCTTCCCCTTCTTCCCAATCAATTCTTCAAAAGAAGGGAGCGCCGCAGGCGTGTTAATCTCTTTAGAGAATAGGATAAAAAGTTAAGCTGTGGATGGATCTTTCGCGACTCGCCGATTCAGCGCGAGTCGGGAGTTCAGCGCCGTTCCCATTATACCGTTTGGCCGTTCCTGAAATACCCTGCGGGGCGTTCCCATTGAACCGTGATTCGGTTCCTCATGTACCGTGCCCCGTTCCTGAAATACCGTGGGCACGGCGCGGGCCACAGGACGTCTCCAAGGGAGTAAAACGCGTTTTACTCGTCCGCAAAGTGGCTGTTTTCCGAGCCTTTCAGGCATGTTACACCCGGCAGCGCTCGTTGTCGAACTATAGGCGTCAGGCGAGGCCGCCCTGTGTTCGGAGGAGTCGAGCGGCATTTCCGCGGCCCTCCCGAGTCCTTGGGCGAATCATTGACGGTCTTTTAGGAACGGGACCCTGCGGAACTGACCTAAAACGGCGATGATCTCGACGTTTTGTTGCCTTGAGCGCATCCCGCTCGGCTGCCTGGACCGCGAAGTTTCGAGGTTTCTCGGGAGCCGGCCAGTGATCTCGACGGTACATTGAGAACGGGGCTTGGCCAGGCGATGGGCGCCGATTGTGGATGTCTAGCGCTCCCGGAGGCGTTTGCAGTCGAAGCATTCACGGTATTTCAGGAACGGCATCGAAGCAGCGAGGATGACTCCCCCTCCCCTCCCCAGCCTCTTTGGAGCGTCGACAGTTTGACCTTTAGAGTCCTCTAGCAAGGAGGAACCCCTCCGACTTCAGTCGGATACTGGCTTCAGCCACAGACTCGCGTGCTAGCCTGTAACCTCGGGAAAAGCGGAAGCCGCCGAAGGCGTGAAGCTTCCGCTTTTCCCGAGGTTACAGGCTATGGCGTATCGGTCCGGTTGTCACACCACATTCCATCATCGCTACCATCTCGTTTGGGCGCCGAAGTATCGGTACAAGGTGCTGATCGGCGATGTTCGGCTACGGGTGCGCGAGATCATCCGTCAGGTCTGTGCCGAGATGGGCGTGAAGATCATCAACGGCGCGCTGTCGAAGGACCACGTACACATGTTCGTCGAAATCCCGCCGCACGTCTCGGTCAGCGACTTCGTGCGCCGGGCCAAGGGGCGCTCATCCCGCAAGATCCAACAGGAATTCGAGCACATCCGCAAACGATATTGGGGCCAACGCTTCTGGCAGCGCGGCTACTTCTCGACCACATCCGGCAACATCACCGATGACATCATCATGCGTTACCTCGACCGACATACCCACAAGGACGGCTTCAGCCCCACCGCTTGATCCTACCGGCGTCAGCCGGTCAGTGATTCAGCTATCAGATCCGGGCAATCTGATCACAAATCCCACCCTATAAGCGCCGTTCTCTAAGTACCGTGACGGCTGCCTGGAGAGGTGGAACGGGCGATCCTCCCGCTGGCGCAGCTGTGCCCGGCAAAGCTCATCCGAGAAGAAGGCTGGCAAAGGATCGCGCGTGGTTGGATCTTCGCAGCCCACGCACATTTGATGGGGCGCCATACAGACGGGTCCGGGGCCCGGCTCGTTACTTCGGGAACGGTCCACACGGATAAGTTGACGTGCGCGCGCGAGCCATTCTCGACCCTGTTCCTGAAAGACCGTTTTGGCGGATTGCGCCTACGGCGTCGATCAGTTGACCGGACGCTGCTTCGCGCAAAAGGTCGCGAATATCTGTGTGATGTTCTTCGCGTCGAACGCTATCTCGCGCTGCCGGAGGAAGTTCCGGAAATCGTCTCCAACGAGACCGTGGTCGCGTTGGGGGCTGGGCAGGTTGGCGCGGGCGATCGCACCGAATGCCGAATGCGAGATATGCCCGCTCGAGGGGAAGGAGATAGCCGGTTCCTCGGGCGCCTTTTCCTTGACGGCCGCAGGCGAGGCTTGGGCGAGGGCAGGGGAGGGCTTGCCCTCCTCGGACGGCTCGCGATCGCGCCTGGTCATGCGCAGCAGCGGTTCGGCATCGTCACGCTGTTCGATGTCCAGGGAGTAGCCTGGCAGATCGTTCTCCCGAGCGATCTTGGTCATCTCGAACTTGAAGCGCCGATAATCGCCTTCCGCGCCGGATTTCTCGAAGAGCGTTGGCATCGAGATGGCGAAACCGTCGCTTCCGGCCCCACCCGCATGTTTGCGCGCGACCCGATAGAGCCAGCGTTCGCGCCCGCCTGTGAGCGAGAAATAAGCCGGATCGATGGCGAGCACGCCGCCGTCCATCAACACCCCGTCGTAGAACCATTTCGCGAGGGTAATTCTCATTCCCCGCACGTTTCCGGACCGATCCTTAAGCTGGCTGTGACTGTCGATCCAGGAGAAGGTGGTCTCGACGGCATCTCCTGAGCGGATGTTCGTCTTCACCGTGGTCGATTGGAGCCTGTCGAGGGCATTGCCCAGAAGATCGTAAGCGCGTCCACCAACCTCGCGCTTCAGAGTCTTCAGCATGTCGTATGGGACGACGTGGAGCGTCTGCGGGATGTCGTTGGCACCTCGCCGCTTGTGCTCGATCAAAACTGACGCGCAGTAAATCAGTATGTCGAGGTCGTAGATAGTCGCCAGACCATATTCCGAATTAGCGGAGACATGGACGGTGATCTTACGATCCGGACTGACATAGTCGATCGGCTTGAGTCGCTTGCGCTTCGACAGCGAGAAAAAGGGCCGCTCCATCGTTTCGCGCTGATCCCGAAGAGGAAGCGCAGTCAGCTGAGGGAGAAAGAGGTCTACTTGACCGTCTTCGCGGTGATCCTGTTGCATCTCGTGTCCCGTGGCATCGGTAAAACGCATTTTACCGGGAGCCAACTAATTGAAAATAAAGCGTTAAACTAGATTTTACTCAATTTCGACTGAACTTCGCACTCTCAAGGGCAGGGCGGAGCGCTTCGAGGATCTCGTCGACCGACGCTGTGCCCTTGGGGTTGATGTTGATCGTAATTCCCTTGGCCCGTGTATCAGCAAGAACCTGTCCGATCTCGCGACCCGAGGCGGCGGTGAGGGCCGGCTTGGCACGGGGTACAGGCTTCTTCGACGCCGCGGGAGCCACTGCGGCTGCGGCCAGGCGCTCACAGACCTTGATACCCTCAATCTTGTCGCTTCCAGCGTCCTTCAGCGCCTGTTGCTCGGCACCGAGGGCTATAGCTGCGGCGATGATCGCGTCGCGGTGCTGTTCGTTCTTCAGCAGGGGCGAGAGCCGCATGCCGTGTCGGACCTTGAGGTCTCCGGGCTCGGCGAACGCTGCCACGACCTCGTCCGGCAACTCCGCGAGCTGGAGGAGGTTGTGGAGGTTCTGCTTGGCGATGGCCAAGCGATCGGCCATCTGCGTGCGAACCCCGTTGTAATATGCGTCGACAGCGTGCCTGTAATTGCGCGCACGCTCCAAATCGGTGACGTCCTCGCGCTCTCGATTTTCCAAATCGGCGAGCCGGAAAGCGGCCTCGTCATCGAGCGTCTCGATACGCGCTACGAGCTCGATTTCGCTATGGTTGTTGGCATTCAGCCAGGAAACCGAGAAATGCCGGCGGGTGCCGACGATCAACTCGTAGGGGGTCTCGGCGTTCGGCGTCCGCCGCACCACAACCGGCTCGCGGTTCGTCCCCTCCTCGCGGATGGAATCAATGAGCGAGGCACAGCGTTCGTGGCTCAGCGCCGCATGATCGCGAGCATTGCCCGGCCAGATGGAGCATTCCGAGGGCTTCAGACGGATAGTCGGACGTTTGACCGTGCGGGCGATTTCATCGAACGCAATACCACGCCGCTCCAGGAATGAGGGCGTCGAAGGTTCGTCGACCGGCTTATCGCGATCGACCAGCGCCTCGGCATCCGCGACTTCGGCCACGGACGTGGGGGCAGGGGTCGTGCCGATGCTTTCGATGGCATTCGCCAGTAGGCTGCGACGCCGGCCCCCTGCGCTGCTCATGCCGCCTCCGTCAGTCTGTCGGTGCCGACCTGCGCCATACGCGACGGCCACTGCTTGCAAATATCCTTTTCGATCTCGCGAAACACCATGTTGAGGTTGTCACGGCACCGCGTGTACGTCTGGTGCGACCCATATGGTTTGTTGATTTCGTAGATCGACGACATCGACAACCCGGCATTCTTGATCTCTTCCGACAGGAGTATCGGCGTCGACAGCATCTGGCCAGCGTAGGTCTTCTCCATGACCTGAAGCATTTGAGCCTCGTTGGTCCTGTTGGGCTGGAACATGGTGCAGACGACGCGAATGAACCCGTAGTCGATCGAAGTGTCGAACTTCGAGACGAGGTCCATCGCTTCGCGACAGGTCTGCATGAAGTGGATTGTCGAAAGATAATCGAGTTGCCGAGCCGGCACGGGGATCAGCAAGCCGTCCGCGGCCGTCAACGTGTTCACGCCCAAAAAGCCCATGGCAGGGGGAGGATCGAGGATAACGACGTCATAGTCGTGCCGGACCTCTTCCAGGCCAATTCTCAGCATGCGGAACGCGCCGGCAATGGCGGTAGGGCCCTCCTCGATGGTTGCTGTCAGTTCCCACTCGGTGTCCTGGAGGCCCAGGTTGGCGGGGCAGATATCGATATTCGGCCACGCGGTCTTTTGGATCGTCTTTCGCAGCGAATCGGCTTCGTCGATTCTGGGGGAGAGGAAGTTCGAGAGCGTGTGCGTCTCGTCCACCAATGCCTCTAGATTGACGTCGAACATAACACTCATCGACGCCTGGGGATCGCAATCGACAACAAGAACGCGATATCCCCGCAGCGCAAGGTAATCTGCAAGATGCTTGCCCGTCGTCGATTTGCTGACGCCGCCCTTGAAGTTCTGCACGGCGATGACGACCGCGCGCTCGGAGGGCAATTTACCCATCTTGATGCCGAGCTTCTCGCGAATGGCGATCAAATCTTCGACCGTGTAGAATCGGCGTCCGTTGGTGGCCGTCTTGGGGGCGGGCAAGCGTCCGCGCGCCTCAGCCTTGGAAAGCGCTTCCGGCGTTCGGCCGAGCAATTCAGCGGCGACTGTCGCCCCCATTGAAATGTTCAGCGTTTTGCGATCGGATGGATCAATGGCCGCCTGTCGCAGCACGGTCTTGGCATTCTCGCACGAGGTAATCATCGCATCGAGAATCTGACCCGACAGCATGGGCATGTCCCCTTTTTGAACCCAAACCGGCCACGGTTCGTGAAAAGCACCGCATAATGGCCCCTAATCCCGGACAGATATGCCAAATGCAGGGTGGTTAGTCAAATAGGGTGACCTGACCCGGCGTGCGCAGGGACAAGCCCTCTTATTGCCCCCGAGTCCCGGACCATCCGCGTGTGTATCATTTCGCCTATAAACCCGGACGAAAATCAAGATGAGTCACTCGCCAGCACGCGCCGCTTGAGGACTTATCCTCAAGTCTTGTCCGACTTCGAAGCTCAGACAACGGGCATTCACAGCAACGCGAATCATCTCAAAGATGATTGGCGGGCACAGCGTCAGAGATGGAACCTCTCAGTCCACGGCGATTCGGCTCGAGCCTGTGGATCGGCGTGGAAAAGGGACCCCGGTAGCGGGGTGATCGGCGTCGAAAAGGGACCCCTCATCCCGGTGGTCTAGGCTGTTCGCTTGGCGGTGTGTCAGGCGGCGAGATCGGGATGCTGGTATTGGAGACGGTGTTGAGGATCCGGCGCGAGCACGCGTCGGGGAAGGCCATCAAGGCGATAGCGCGGGACCTGCACCTGTCGCGCAAGGTGGTGCGCAAGGCGATCCGGGCGCCGGAGGCGGACATGGCGTATCGTCGCGAGGTGCAGCCGCTGCCGAAGCTGGGGCCGTTCCAGACGCGACTGGACGCGTTGCTGGAGGAAGACGAGGCACGACCGCGGCGCGAGAAGCTGCGCCTCACGCGTATCCACGACCTGCTGCTGCGCGAGGGGTTCGACGGCTCATACGACGCGGTGCGCCGCTATGCGGCCCGCTGGCGGCAGGCGCAGCGTCGCGACGTGATGAATGCGCCGGCGTTCATCCCGCTGCTGTTCCGACCAGGCGAGGCGTATCAGTTCGACTGGAGCCACGAGGACGTGGAGATCGCGGGCAAGCCGATGCGGGTGAAGGTCGCCCATGTGCGGCTGTGCGCGTCGCGGGCCATGACCGGTACGACGATGTAGAGCATCACCGAGATCAGCAGCGTGTCCCACGGCACGGTGATCGACGCGACGCCGAGCAGCAGGCCGACCAGCGGCGCGAAGGTGAACACCATGATCACGTCATTCAGCGCGACCTGGCTCAACGTGTAGGTCGGCTCGCCCTCGCAGAGGTTGGACCAGACGAACACCATCGCCGTGCAAGGCGCGGCGGCGAGCAGGATCAGACCGGCAATATAGGAGCTGACCTCGCCCGCCGGCAGCAAGGGCCGAAACAGCCAGCCCAGGAACAGCGTGCCGAGCAGCGCCATCGAGAACGGCTTCACCGCCCAGTTGATGAATAGCGTGACGCCGACGCCCTTCCAATGCTGGCGGACCGAGCCGAGCGCCCGAAGATCGATCTTCAGCAGCATGGGGATGATCATCAGCCAGATGAGCACCGCCACCACGAGGTTGACCCGCGCCACCTCCGCTGTGGCGATCGCGCCGAACAGGCCCGGCAGCGCGTAGCCGAGCGCGATCCCGACCACGATGCACAGCGCTACCCAGACGCTGAGATAGCGCTCGAATGTGCTGATCGCCGGCTTCGCCGGCGCCGCAGTGGTCATGCGCCGATCCTGTTGCCCGCGTCGTCGATGACCTTCTCGCCGTCTTCCTTGGTGAAGGCGCCGCGCTGCCGGGAAGGTAGCAGGTCCAGCACCTCTTCCGACGGACGGCACAGCTTCACGCCGAGTGGCGAGACGACGATCGGCCGGTTGATGAGGATCGGATGCTCGATCATCGCGTCGATGAGCTGGTCATCGCTCAGCGCCGGATCGCCCAAGCCAAGTTCGGCATAGGGCGTGCCCTTCTCGCGCAGCAGCGCGCGGGGCGTGATCCCCATGCGACCGATCAGCGAAACGAGACGCGAGCGGTTGGGCGGGGTCTTCAGATACTCGATGACGTGCGGCTCGATGCCGGCGTTCTGGATCATCGCCAGCGTGTTGCGCGACGTCCCGCACTCGGGGTTGTGATAGATGATGATATCGACGGTCATGGCGGCCTTCAGCAGCAGGGGTTGAGCTCGGCGATCAGCGGCTCGCAAAGCTCCGCCTTCCCACCGCAGCAGTCCTTCACGAGAAACAGGGTCAGCGCCTTCAACTGGTCGAGATCGGCGCGGTAGTTGACGATGCGGCTGCGCCGCTCGGACCGGATCAGCCCGGCGCGGGCCAGCGTCGCGAGATGCACCGACATGGTGTTCTGCGGCACGTCGAGCGCCTTGGCGACCTCGCCAGCGGCCAGGCCGTCAGGCTCGTGGCGGACCAGCAGGCGGAATGCGTCGAGGCGCGTGCCCTGCGCGAGCGCGCCAAGGACCGAGATGGCTGAGTCGTTGTCCATATATCCACGTTATTGGATATATGGATTTAATCAAGGAGCGTCTGACTTTACCAGAAGCCGACCTTGGCCGCTCCGTCACGAAAGGCCGGGTCTGGTCGTAAGCAGCCGCCAAATCGCCTCACGGATCAACGCCCGTATCGCTGATGGGCCTGACGGCATGTACTGCGCTGGCATTCGCACCGCGGCGAACGCGATCGTCGGCCGCGCGAGCAGGGACATGCCTCTCCTGATTGATCCGTTCGCGATCGGCGAATGGCTTGACGAACAGGCGCCGCTCCACGCCCTGGCGCCGGCCTGTTGCGAGGAAGGGTATTTCCTGAAACCGAGCGACGAGCGTTGGTCGACCGGAGCCAGTCTGGACGAATAGGGGTCGGTTTTCTATTCGGCGCCACAAAGCCGCAGGTTGACCAAATGTTCCTATTGTGTTCTCGTTATGACAACGGTTTTTAGCCGTTTCCATCAATCCGCCTGAGCCAGCGTGAGTCGAGGAGTCGATCCAGATTTCTTTATTTCTGTCTTTCCAGATTTCAGGAATTCCGTCTTTCCGGATTGCCAGAAAGGCGGAAATCTGTATTTCTGCCCAAACCGAAGCAGCCGAGAGGGAACATGGCCGCAGTGGGAGGGCGTATCTTGGCCAGCAGTCGAACCGATCCGGCCGACGAGGATCATGGGGGCGACGGCGAGAACAAGTCGCTCAATTTCAAGGTGAGTCCCGACTTCAAGAAAGAGTTCAAGGGCTTCGCGGTCTCCCAAGGGATCACGATGACCGATCTGCTGAAGGAGGGCTTCGCGCTCTCGAAGAAGAAGCGGCAGAAATGATCGTGGTGCCGTTCGCCCTTCCATCCGCCCTCGGTCCGAGGAGGCGGATGTGACGCTCCACACACCCGGCGCTGCATTCGAAGGCGCTGAATGGCTTTTCGCGATCGGGCGCGGGGGCGATCTGCCCGCCGTCGATGGCCTGGTCGCTGTCGATGGCTATGTTCCGGCGGGGCGGCCCCCCGAGGAAGTCGCCTTCATCGAGAAGGCCGCGAGCTACGGCGCGCGCGCGGTATTTTTCGAAGCTGGCCGGCATGGTCGCGCATCGGTCGCGCAGGCCTTCGTTTTCGATGCTGCCGCGCATGCCGACGATCGGGCTTTCGCTGAGCTGCACAAGCGGCTGTGGAGCTGGAGCGGCGTCCCGATCGTCTACCGCGCCGGTCCGGGGCAGATTCAGCTCTTCCGCTGCGCGCATGCGCCCGATTTCGTCGGTCCCGACGACACGCCAATCTGCCGGCCGATCCGCACGCTGGCGATCGGCGCGGAGATCGCGGTGCAGGACGTATGGTGGGATGCCGCTCGCATCCGCAATGGCGCCATCTGGGACGACCCCGATGCCTGCCGCCTGATGCTTTCGGCTCAGAAATCGGCCCATCGTAAACTGGTCGAAGAAGTCCGCGAGCTCGCTAGGCAGATGGGCGAGCGTAGGTTGCTCGATGGCGGGCTGCAGCGGCGATTACTGATCCTCTCACTGCTCATCGCCTATCTCGAGGAACGGTCGGTCCTTCTGCCGGACGACTTCGCTCGCGCCTTGCCTGGCGCCACCCACTTTTTCGAGGTTCTGGGCAATGGTCCGGCGTTGATAACATTGCTCGAAGCGCTCGAAGAGCGGTTCAACGGACATGTGTTCCGCCTGAAGGATGCAGAGCGCGCAGCGCTGGCCGACAGCACCGAACTCGCCAGCTACGCGCGGTTGGTCGAGGGCTTCGAGGATTCGACGGGGCAGTTCAGCCTCTGGCGCCTCTACTCCTTCCGCGACCTGCCGGTGGAGCTTATCAGCAACATCTACCAGCTCTTCGTGAAAGACGCGGCCAGCTCGATCTACACGCCGCCGGCGTTGGTTCGGCTAATGCTGGAAGAGACGCTGAGCTGGGACCGTATCGACCGGCTCATGGCCGGGGACGGGGTCATCCTCGATCCGGCCTGCGGATCGGGCGTCTTCCTGGTCGAGGCATACAAGCGGCTGGTGCTGCACTGGCGCTGGCGCAACGGCTGGGCGCGTCCGGATGTCGACGATCTGCGTCCGCTGCTCCAGCGCGTGCATGGTGTCGATCTCGAAGAGGGGGCGGTCGAACTGGCCGCGTTCAGCCTGTGCCTGAGCCTGTGCGACGCTCTCCAGCCCGAAGAGATCCGCTCCAGCGTCAAGCTGTTTCCGCGGCTCGCCGACAACACGCTCCACTGGAGCTGCTTCTTCGAGGCCAAAGAGCGCGGCCTGGTCCAGGCGCCGGTCGCGGTCGTCGTAGGCAATCCGCCGTTCGAATCCGCTCTCACGACGGACGGCGCGAGGCGAAGCTATGCCGCCTATACCAAGGCGCATGGGGCGCTCGCCGACAACCAGCTCGCCTATCTCTTTCTCAGCGAGGCGATGGAGCTGCTTTCGCCGGGCGGCGTGCTCGCGATGGTCGAGCCCGCGGGCTTTCTCTACAACCAGCACGCTCTCACGTTCCGTCAGTCCTTCTTCAGCCGCTGGTCGGTCCGTGAGGTTCTGGACTTCGTCTCGGTTCGGGGCCTCTTCAAGAAGGGCGAGGCCGACCCGAAGGTCGTCGTGGTCATTGCCGAGGCGGTGCAGCCGACCGCCGACAGCCGCCTCCTTCATGCCGTGTTTCGCCGCAACGGCCGGGCGACGGCCGAGCAGGGCTTCGACATCGACTATTATGACCTGCACTGGTTCGGCAACGCGATCGCGGAGAAGTCTCGCGACATCTGGCGGGCGAACCTGCTCGGCGGAAGCCGCGTCCACGACCTGATCCAGCGCTTGCGCGATTATCCGACTCTGCGGGATTTCGCGCAGAAGCATCAGTGGGATTTCGGCGAAGGCTATATCGCCGGCCGGAAGGGCATCTCGCGCCCAGCGGAGCACCTCGTCGGCAAGCCGCTGCTTCCGACCAGCAACCTGTCGCGTGATGGGCTCGATACGCGCTTTCTCGACGTCGTGCCCGACAAGCCGATTAAGGACACCAAGACCGCGCGGCGTTTCACGCCGCCTTTGCTGCTCATCAAGGAGCACGAGGATCTGCACCATGGCGTGTGGAACGGCCACTACCTCGCCTACAAGCACGAGATCGTCGGCTTGGCGGCCCCGGCGGAGCAACTCGGTGCGCTGAGCGCGATCAACGATTGGCTCTTCCGAGAAGCGACGGTTCTGCGTGCCTACGTGGCGGGGATCAGCGCTCGGCTCTTCACGCAGCGCGCCACCGCCATTCTGAGCGCCGACGTTCTGGCCGTGCCCTATCCCGAGGATCATGACCTCGACCTCAGCGAGAACGAGCGGATCGTTGCGGCGGATGTGGTCGAACACCAGCGCGAATTCATCCGCCTCGGCACCGGCGCCGCCGTCATGCGGCCCGCGCCGGGCGAAGCCCTTGCCGAATTCGACGACGTTTTCGCCCGGCAGATCAATGCGGTTTATCCGCGTACCGCCCTGAAGGCGCTGCCGGGTCAGCGCTGGCCTGGGGCGATCTGCAAGGCCTATGTCTTCGGTGATGGCGAGGTGGATTGGACCGGCGCGGATGGACTGCGCCAGAAGCTCGATGCGCTGCTCCAAGAGCGCCGGGGCACCAGCCTGACGATCACGCGGATTACCCGGTTGTACGACGACGGCTTCGTGTTCTTGTTGAAGCCCGATCGCCATCGTTTTTGGACGCCCGCCATCGCGCTTCGGGACGCCGACGACGTGCTCGCCGACCTCAGAGCGCAGGGCTTCTGAGGTGCTGGCGGACGAAGGCGAACGCGGTAGACCGGCGGGAGCGCTGAGTGTCGGTATCCATCAGCCCGGAGAATGGCTGTCGGCGCTGGTCGGTTTCATCGGCGGTGCGCTGGCGGGCTGGCGCGATGATCCGGCGCGCGAAGCGGCGACCGGCGAGACCAAGCTGACGGCGCAGCTCTGCTCGCGGCTGAATAGTCTCTCTCGCCACGCGCCAGGCTGGGATTTCATCCAGTTCAAGCGCGAGGAGCCTGATGAAGCTGATGGCCGCCGCGCGATCGACCTTGCCGTCGCCCCGAGCGGAGCCATCATCTGGATCGAAGGGCGCGAATACACCGAGTATCGCACCTTGCTCCCGATCGAATGCAAGCGCCTGCCCACGCCCGCAGCGGCGGATCGCGACGAACGCGAGTACCTGATCAGCCGGTTCAGTTCGACGGGTGGGATTCAGCGCTTTAAGGCTGGGCACCACGGTGGCAGCCATAGCCGTGCCGCGATGATCGGCTATGTCCAGGTCAACGACATCCCGCATTGGAAACAGCAGCTCGATAGCTGGGTTGATGCGATCGTAGGCGACACAGTGGAAAACTGGTCGGTCACGGATAAGTTGGCGCTGCTAGGCCACGATGCAGCGCAGCGCCTGGCGTTCCTGCGATCCCATCATCAACGACTCGCCGGCCTGTCTCCGATCCAGATCGATCATCTCTGGATCGAGATGTAGAACGCGATTCCCGACCGGGCCGGCGAAGTCGTGACGTGGCGTCGGCCAGGGAACCGAAAGTCCTCGAAGATCGGGTTCGGCAAACGCCTTCGCGAATGATCGCCCATTCCCTTGCTGGGACGTAGCACTGGCATGAGCGGATCAGGGCCAAGATCAAAGACCGCTTCTCCATCTTGGCGAGTAAATCCGGACAGTCCCAAACGTCCGACTTTTCTGACATTGGGCGACCCGGAAGCAAGCGGGAAAACATGTCCGCATTTGGGAAGTCGGAAACCGGCTTTGAATGACAATGATTGGTCAACTGCTGACGGCGCCCCATGGTGCTAAATCGAGAAAACGCTTATTGCGATAATACAGTTATCACATAAGCGCGTTTGACGGCTGGCTTTATAAGGGACTAGGGTAGGCGCCGAGCAGGGACGGGGCGGCGTGGATGGGAAAAACGGTTTTCTGGTCCTGGCAGAGCGATCTCGACGGTCGCGTAACGCGTGAGCTGATCCGCTCCGCGCTCGACCGAGCGATCGGCATGCTCGCCGCCGACCTCGACGAAGCCGAGCGGCCGAGCCTGACGTCGGACACACAGGGCGTCGCTGGTACACCCGACATCGTCGCCACGATCCTGCGCAAGATTGACGAGGCCGCAGTGTTCGTCGCCGACGTCACGCCGATCGCGGTATCGGCAGAAGGGAAACCCTGTGCCAATCCGAACGTGCTTATCGAGCTAGGCTATGCGCACCGGGCACTCGGCGAGAACCGCATCCTGCAGGTCTGGAATACCGCGTTCGACGGGGCGCTTGTCGACAAGCTGCCGTTCGACATGCGCGGGCGGCGAGGGCCGATCCCGTTTCACCTGCCGGCCGGAGCCGATCGCGAAGAACTTCGGCGCGTCCGCGCGGATCTTGCCAAGCGGCTTGCTGAGTATCTGACGCTGGCGCTCGATCAGCTGCCGGCGCCGCTCCCCGAGGCCATCCACTGGCAGCCGCATTTCGAAGGCGATCCAGATCTGTGGTTCGATCGCGAACTCCCCCAAATGGTGACCAGTCGGCACGGGAGCCGGAAGGTCCGATGGGAGCAGCATTTCCCGGGCTATGCGCGGGTCATCCCGTCGAAATGGTCGGCCAAGCCAGGGGCGAAGCAATCGCTGGTCGAACATATGGGGCATCCGGCGCTCGTCGCGAGAGCCAATTCGTTCAATTATGGGATGAGCCAGGGCGGTGCGATGGTGTATTGGCCGCGGGCGCCGGAGAACGATGTCGATCCGACCCTCGCCATTACTCAGTGGTTTGAGAAAACCGGGGAGATCTGGGGAGTCGCTGGCGGCTTTCTTTTCCAGCGCGAGGGCAAGCGGCTTACCTTGGCGACCGGATACTTCTTCCAGCAATGGGTACATTTTCTCGAGCGTAATTGTGCATTGGTGTTGGACCACGGGGGCTCGCTGCCCATCCATGTCCGCCTCGGCATCAGCAACCTTACCGACAGCTGGTGGCCGCAGGGACCATTTAGTTTTGGCGATGAGGGGTATGCCGCGGTCGAACCCTCATATGAATATGATCAAACGCTCGTCTCGATCGAGCCCGAGGCTCTCAAGGCTGTCGCTGTCGACGCATTCAACGGCTTAGCTGCGATCTACGGGCAGGAGCCGTTCACCTATGATCAGATCGTCGAGCTTTCCCGATGACCGTTCTGACAGACGATCTTGCACCGCAGCTCCCGGTGAAGGCGAATGACCTTCTTCTGCAGGTGACCTGCATTCACGCCGTAGCTAGGATCGCCATCAATGCCGATCTGATCGCCGCCTACCAGGCAGCGTCCTCGCCTCACACGATCAGGGCGCTCAAGTCGGATGTCGAAGCGTTCGACTTCTGGTGTCGTCGGACCAACCGTATCGCGCTCCCGGCGACGCCGGAAGTCGTCGCCGACTATCTCGATGCGCGGGCCGGGGAGGGGGCTCGGCCGGCTTCGCTCGGCCGCTACAAGGCATCGATCGCCAAGATCCATCAGCTGCTCGACCTGAAGGATCCGACCCAGGCCGAGCTGGTCAAGCTGCGATTGCGTGCGATCCGGCGAGAGAAGGGCACAGCTCAGGCTCAGGCACGCCCGCTGCGCTTCAAGGGGCCGGTAAAGGATATCGAGCGCGACAAACCCCGTGGGATCAACATCAGGGCACTCCTGGAGGCTTGTGCGGACGATTTGCCGGGGTTGCGGGACCGAGCACTCCTATCGGTAGCCTATGACACTGGACTGCGCGCTTCAGAGCTGGTCGCGATTGAGGTCGAGCACATCCTCGAGGCGCTCGATCCCGAGGCGCGGCTGCTGGCGATTCGGCGGAGCAAGGGCGATCAGGAGGGGGAGGGGGCAACAGCGTTCCTTAGCCCGCGATCGGTACGCGCGATCACCGCTTGGACCGAGGAAGCTGGCATAAGCCAGGGGCCGCTGTTCCGCCGCGTCCAGGTCCGGCGTTACAAGGCACGGGCTGCCGTGAAAGGACGGAGCATCGACAGTATAACGGGGCGGGAGACCTGGGACCTGCGCAAGACGCTGTCGCGGCCGGCAGTAGCGGCTCGCACCGAGTATGACATTGGCTCCGTCGCGCTTCACCCCGGCTCCATCGGACCCATCTACCGGGCGATGATTCAACGCGCATTCGACAGTGGAGCACTGGCCGATCTAACCGCTGACGATATGGTGCGGCTGCTCAAGGGGGTGAGCGCGCACTCGACCCGGGTTGGCCTGAACCAGGACCTCTTCGCGAGCGGTGAGGATCTTGCCGGGATCATGGACGCCTTGCGTTGGAAGAGTCCGCGCATGCCGCTTGCCTACAACCGCAACTTGGCGGCCGAAGCCGGCGCTGTGGGTCGCCTGCTGGAGAGGTTGAGGTGACGGCGCCCGGGATCGACACCTGCTCGCTGGTGCCCTTGTACATCGAGGCCTTCTTCGGCGACCAGCTCCTTGGCGGTGCGACGGCGTTCCCGTGGCTGCGGCTCGACGGACGTCTGTCCCTCCTGACCAACTGGCACGTCGTATCCGGCCGCAACAACGAGACCTACGAAGTAACACATACGCAGGGCGGCATTCCGGATCACCTGCGGGTGCACGTTCCCTTGAACGATCGGGATCGACCGCCACTGATCGTCCGAGTGCCGACCGTCAGCGCGGACGGCGAGCCGCTATGGATCGAGCACCCCGAACACGGCCGCACTGTCGATATTGCCGCCCTGGACGTCGACTTGCCGCCGCCCGGTGAAGCGTCATTGATGCCGATGAATGTCGTTCGCACGGTGGCACTCAAGCAGCGGATCGGTATGCCGATCTTCATCCTCGGTTATCCGTTCGGTCGTCTCGGCATCGGGCTGCCTGTCTGGAAGCAGGCAACGTTCGCCAGCGAGCCGTTCTTCACAGCGAGCAAGCATCAGCGCTATCTGATCGTGGACACCGCATCGCGGCCGGGCATGTCCGGCTCACCGGTCATCCAGAGAGCGCATGGCCAGATCGAGCTGGAGGGCACGCACGGCCGCATCGAAGCCGGCGATGGCGCCGTCAACTTCATCGGCATCTACTCAGGCCGGTTTCACACCAACGATCCGTCCGACGCCCAACTCGGTCGCGTATGGCCGGCGGTACTGGTGAGAGAAGTTGTCGCCGCGGCTGAAGCCTGCGCAAGAGCTCGCTTTGACTGACGGTCTCCAAGCGAATGCACTCGAGACCGCCTTCCTGGCTCTCCGTGCCGTGCTGCCAACCGGGCAGCCTCGCGCCCCTAAGCAATTCTACGCGCTTGATGACCTGCAAGCTGCCTTCCAGTCACTGAAAGGCCCGCTCGCCACCGCCAAGGCGAGGGGCGGTCTCATCAATCCCTGGGCGCTGGCGGGCTTGGGCCATGATGAGGTGCGTAACGCGAGTGCGTTGGCCGGGCTGTGGATGACCGAGTTCGGTGGCGAGACCTCGAGGATGTTTCTGGCGCACTATCTTCGCGCTGCGTTGCCAACGACGGACTGGTTCGAGACGCTGGGAGCGGGGTACCGGGTCAGCACTGAAGTCTGCCCGATGGGCGATGCTGCCGACCGAGTGGACCTCATCATCGAGACCAGCGTCCATCTGATCGGCATCGAGGTGAAGATACGCGCCGGCCTCGGCCGCGATCAACTGGATCGATACAAGGCGTCGGTGTTTCGGCGGGCGGAGCTGCAGAAGCGATCGGCGCGGATCGTATTGCTGGCGCCGTTCTCGGCCGACGTGTCGGATGTATCGTCTACAGGCTGGCCTGACGTTGTTCGCGCCGCTCGCACGGCAGCCGGCGCTTCGGTTGCCGGTCGATCCTTCGTACAGCAGATGATCGCCGCGTTCGGCGAGCATGTCGAACCGTTTTAGGAGGAGCTGATTATGCCGGAGCCCGCCGTCGGCGCGGTCATCGTGAGCCATATCGATGAGTTGGAGGCCGCGCTCCGATACGCTAACAGCACGATGGAGCCCATGCTCGAAAAAGCCGTCGCAGCGCTGATCGACGACAAGCGGCGTGCGCTCGGCTGGGCGGGCGAGGCACCGGCGGACTTCGACGAGACGCAGTGGTTCGCGCCTGAGGAGTGGCGCATGCCGCAATCGGACGAAAATGACTGCTATCTGTCCTTCGTGCTGGACACGGTCGCCTGCCTGGACGGTCACGAGCCTGAGACGTGGGTTGGCACGATCGCGGGCTTTGCTGGCGCTGGTATCCGGTTCTCAGCAAGCACGGATGCCCTCGGCCATCGCGACTGGAAGGCGCTGTTGAGGTCGCAAGGTCCTTTGATCGACGAGCTCGTGGATCGAGGCTTCCTCTTTGATCCCAAGACCGGCGACGTCGCACTCACGATTCCCGTCGACAAGAAAGCTCTAGTCGCAGGGTTTGAAGAGGAGGATTTGGAAGCTGCGCTCGAGCCGCTCGGCCTAGCGATCGATCGCATTCAGGCGGCGAGGGCCACTCTGGATCGCCTGGTGGAAGCGATCAAGGCGGCGCGAAAGCCGTGATCGCCCGCTGCGCCCTGTCTGGACCTGCAGACCAAATCTTTGCGGCTGGCTGAGTTGTGAGGGCGGAACGTGCTCCTTGACTATGATCACCCCGCAAGCTGGCCGCCGGCGGTGACCGCCTTCCTCGACGAGCATCTCGATCTGTTGGATGATTGGGTGACGACGCAGCGCTTCGCCACCGGATTTCAGTATGACCGTTTGGTCGAGCGACTGGGAGAACTGCTGCGACCACACGAGATCTTGGCCTGGCATTGCAGCCGTCTAATGCCTCATGAGCGGGCCGCCATCCTCGAAGCGGGAATGGATCTTCCAAGCGTCGACGGGTTGATGAGAAGGATCGATGCGGCGGTGTCGGCGAGCGCGTTCGCACCCGAGATTGCCGCGCAATTCCGCCTTCGCCATCAGGCACACTCACCGACCCGAGCAGGACGAATTTGGTTCCTCTTCACGCGGCCGTGCAGCGACGACGGAGTTGAGGACTTCTTCCGTTTTTGGGGTGGCGAGTCCCTCTATGCGGCGATCGACCGTGATGCCAGGCTCGGGCCGGTCCTTCGCTCCACGGGTTTGCCTTGCGTGGTGGAAGCGGCAATCCCCATGTCCTATTTCCAGGACAGTCTTGGCTACGAAACGCACATCGTGCGCCAGTTTTGTGCCTGGCGAGCGGGCCGGTCCTACGATGGCGTTCCCCATGATCGCGCGCTCGCCCCGGTACCACCGCACATGATCCGACGGATCGTGACATTTGATGATCCGGACTTTGCCGTCCTGAGCGGCTGCGGCAACTATTTTGAGCCGCTTACGATCGCCTAAGGGCCGCAGAAGAATGGCGCTGACGCATTTTCGGCGCGCGGTGTCGGCACCTGCTGCGGCCTTCGCGCCCACCGTGGAGCCCGTCGGCCGGCTCAAAAAGCGGCTTGAATGATAGGAGATCGTGCCTTGGACGGCCATCGAAGCAGCGCCTCTGCCTCGGCGACCCAGCTGCGGATTTCGTTGTCACAAGGAAGGAACGACGATAGAACGGTAACGACTTGGGGGCAGTCGATCAAAGCGCGTCTTCCGAGCGTTGCCACAACCGACAGCGCGAGATGAGTGCATGAGAAGCGATGGAACAGGCGATCTGCGGTGACAAAGGCCACCCACCTTGTCGCGCTGCTGCAAAGTCACATCGATGGCGATGAGGAGCAGTTCCTGACGGTCGCGATGCAGGCGGCCGCCAACGAAGCGCGTCTCGGCCACGGCAAGGTCGCCCAGCAGCTGCGCGAGATGGTCGATGATGCACGCGCCCGCGGTAAGACAAAGGGGCGCACGCGCGCCGTCCCCCTGGTGCAGCCGCGCGGTGAGTTGGCGAACCTGGTCGCTGCCAGATATGTAGATACGCGTCTCTCGAGCATGGTGCTCCCCGAGGAGTTGCGCGATCGGTTGCAGCGCGTAATCCTTGAGCAGCGGCAGGCGCATCGGCTACACCAGCATGGCTTGCAGCCACGCCGCAAGCTGTTGCTCATCGGCCCGCCTGGAGCGGGCAAGACGATGACAGCTGCAGCCATCGCCGGCGAGCTCAAGCTGCCCTTGTTCTCTGTCCTCCTCGACGGACTGCTGACCAAATTCATGGGCGAGACCGCTTCGAAGCTTCGCGCGGTCTTCTCGGCGATGACCGAGACCCGAGGTGTCTACTTCTTCGATGAGTTCGACGCGATCGGTGCCCGACGCAGCGAACGCAACGACGTGGGTGAGATCCGCCGCGTGCTCAACTCCTTCCTGCAGTTCCTTGAAGAGGACGACAGCGAGGGCCTGATCGTCGCGGCGACCAACCATCCCGAACTGCTCGATCCCGCACTCTTCAGGCGCTTTGACGACGTGATCGAATATGCACTGCCGGACGCGCAGGTGGCCCGGGCGATCCTTGAAGGTCGGCTGTCGACCTTCGACACAGCCGCGCTGTCCTGGGAGGAGGCGACAAGGGAGGTCGACGGGCTGAGCCAGGCTGACCTCGCCCGGATCGCGGACGAGTCGGCGAAGCGGACCTTGCTCGCAGGGCGTGAGCGTGTGGAGACCTCAGATCTTCTCGCGGCGGTCGCCGAGCGAAAGGCGGCGGCCCGACGGTAACGATGGCAGACGAGGAAGCGCGGCCGCATCCGCATATCTATTTGCAGGGAATGGGGGCGCGCCAGGGGTACACGGCCTATCAGGCGGGCGGCGACGGCGGCAGCGGACCGCCGCAGCGCGATCGAGCCGCCCATGCGAACGCCCTGACCCAGGCCCTGACGCAGATCGTACAGCAAGGCGAGACGATCCTCGCGAACCGCGACGCCGATGTGGCTGCCGGCGAAAAGGGCTTCTACGTCGAATTCACGCTACCAGTGGGCCAAGCTGACATCGTCGACAAGCTGGAGAACCGGCGTGGCCGCTTCCCCATCGAGCTGGTGAACGTCCACCCTGCCGAGGAGGGGCTTGTCTCCGCGACGGTGTTCGTGCCCGAGAAGCAGAAGGACTATTACCTCAAGAAGGTCGCGGCTTATCGTGACGATGACACGGTCAGGCAGAAAACCCTCGACGATGGCTCAGTCGAGGAGATCCGCAAGCCGAAGAACCAGCGTCTCGTCGCGTCGATCGAAACCGCACGTCTGGCGGTCGCCCGGTCCTTCTACACCGATCAGGCGGATCTCTTCCCCGCGCCGGGTGTCGAGACCTGGTGGGAGGTCTGGGTCCGCAAGGGAACGAAAGGATCGTTCGACAAGGCCGCGCACGCGCTCGGCATGGCGACGCGCGAACATAGTCTCGAATTCGCCGAGCGTGATGTGGTCGTCGCGAAGGGCACGCCTGAACAGCTCGGGCGAGTGATCGCCAACACCGACAGCGTCGCCGAGCTCCGCCTCGCACGCGATACGCCCTCGCTCTACATGGGGATGGATGGGGCCGAGCAACGGACCTGGAGCGCGGACCTCGCGGACCGGCTCGTCCCGCTCGACGGCGATGTCCCCGCCGTCTGCCTGCTCGATTCCGGGACGACGATCGGCCATCCCCTGATCGCACCCTACCTGCTTCCGGCCGACCAGCAGGCCTTTGATGCTGCCTGGAATATCGAGGATGTGAGCGCTCAGGGGCATGGCGGTCACGGCACGCAGATGTCGGGGACACTGCTCTACGGCGACCTCATGGAGGTGCTCGACGGGGCGGGGCCTGTGATCGTCCGGCACCGGCTCGAGTCCGTCAAAATCCTGCCGGACCATGGCGCCAATGACCCCGATCTGTATGGGGCAATCACCGCCCAAGCGATCGCGCGGGCCGAGATAGCAGCACCAAACCGGCCAAGAGCTATTTGCCTCGCGGTCACCAGCTTGGGCGATCACGGTCGGGGCAGACCGTCGGCTTGGTCGGCGAAGCTCGACGCGATCACCTTCGGCCGCGACGAAGTGCAGCGCTTCATCGCGGTCGCCGCGGGCAACATCCGCGAGGCGATCGTCGCGGCGGACTATCCCACGCGTAATGATACGATGCCGATCGAAAGCCCGGCCCAGGCGTGGAATGCGCTGACGGTCGGAGCGTACACGGAACGGACGCTGATCTCCGATCCGACCTATGCCGGCTGGAACGCCCTTGGGGCAGCTGGTGACATCATGCCGCGCAGCCGAACCTCTGTCAGCTGGATCCGCGAATGGCCGCTTAAGCCCGACGTCGTCTTCGAAGGTGGGAACATCGGACACGATCCGGCGACGGGGCAGGGCGACCATGTCGATGATCTCGCCTTGCTGACCACGTATCGGACGATGGCGGAGCGGCCGTTCACGACGACGGGCGATACCAGTGCGGCAACTGCGCTGGCTGCACGGATGGCGGCGCAGATCATGGCGGAGAAGCCGGCCCTGTGGCCCGAGACTGTCCGCGGTCTGATCGTTCATTCTGCGGAATGGACACCGGCTATGCGAGCGCATCAGGGCGTAATCGGCAAGCCCGCGCTCGTGCGGCGCTATGGCTTTGGTGTCCCGTCTCTGGTGCGCGCTCTTGGCAGCCTCGATCATGATGTGGCCATCGTCAGCGAAGACGAGATCGTGCCGTTCAAGATGAAGGCAGGAACGGCGGTCACCGACGAGTTAGCCGTCCATCAGCTCCCATGGCCGCGCGTAGCGCTATTGGCGCTTGATCCTGCGACGCTTGTCCAGCTTCGGGTAACGCTAAGCTACTTCATTGAACCAAACCCAGGCGAGCGCGGGCTGTCGCGGCGCCATGTCTATGCAAGCCATGGTCTGCGCTTCGATCTCAAGCACGCGGATGACTCGCTAGACACCTTCCTCCGGCGGAGGACCTCGGAAGCGGGTGCGCGGCCGCCGAGGCGGGCGGCCGCGGACACCGGCTGGGCTGTGGGTCCGCAACTGCGACACAGAGGGTCGCTGCACGCGGATATCTGGGAAGGCACCGCGACGGAGCTTGCCGCCCGCGACGCGATCATTGTCTATCCGACAGGCGGCTGGTGGCGGGAGAATGTCGCCCAAGGTCACGTGGGCGAGGCGGTGCGTTACAGTCTTATCGCCAGTATTCGCGCGGCGCCAGGGACCGAACTGTACACTGAAGTGACGGCGCAGGTGGCGCCCAAGGTCGCGATCGGGATCTAGCCGTCCACGTCTAAGTGGAGCTTGGACTCACTCCCCGTCGCTGACGGATGGAGTTCAGAAGGAGGACGAGTGACGCTGCGATCAGCACCAAGTCCTTAAGCAGGAACTGGCCGGGCACTGTCGAGATGGCCGGAAAGCCGCCCGCAGAACTTTCCACCACTCCTGGGGTGGTAACGAAGAGGGAGAGCGTGATCAGGGAGAAGCACATCGACATGGCTGCTCCGAGCGCCGAGCACAGAGCGCTGAAGGCTCCTGCAGTTAGGGCGAATGCGGTCGCAAGCTGTATGAAACCGATGAAGCTGCTCTCGCCCTGCACCCCGAATATGCTCAGCCAGCTTAGGATCGGACTTCCGGCAATCAGAGGGGCGATGTTATTGGCGTCATACACTGTGAACTTCATGGCGCCAGACCAGAGCGATACTAGGACGAGCGCCCATCGCAGTAGAGCTAGGTCCCGGCTGGCGCTCTCAGCAATCAGAAACCTAGGCTTCATCAAGTACTGCATCATGCCCGGCTCTTGCCGCCTGGCTGCACGAATACGCCGTAGAAGCTCGGCCCGGCGCATGATCACGGACACCTCGCGGTACAGGTCTTGGCCTGCCCGACGCATTCTAGATCGCATCCGTTTGGAACGAGGAGATGCCAATCGAAAGCCCCGACTAATATGCGCCACGCATATACAATGGCTCTTATTGCTTGTCGATCCGCTATCGTCGGCAGCTTTGTAGCGGCGTTCCGTCCGCCCCTATGGTAGCTGACACGCAGACGTCGTCCTCAAGCTCGCGCGCGTCGGGTGGAACTACCCGCCACGCCCTGCATAAGCCGCGATATGGGATTGTTGTCTATGCGCCATGCATATACCTCTGACGCATGCAGTATGCTATCCCCGGGCCCCAGCTCATGACCGGCGCTTTTTCGCTTGAGCGGGTGAGCGGCTTTCCAACTTGGATTGAGCGCCGACCGAACGGCGGAGCTTAACAAGGGTGCAGTCATGGCTCGACTTCGCTCTGTGCGTGCTATCTTTCGGCTTCGGATTTGCCGCCAACCAGGGAGGGACGTGCCTGGTCGCCGCCGCTGACGAGCTGGTCAGACGACAGCCTCCTCGCCTCCTCGTCGGGCTTGTCTCAGCGTCCGCAGCTGCAGGTCTCGTTGCCGTGCCGCTCGCGTGGGCTGCAGCGATAGATGGACTATCAATCACCGCATCGAGTATCCACGCTCCGCTCTTGGCGGGTGCCGTTGCCTTCGGTTTGGGAGCTCTCGTCAACGACACCTGCCTGCTAGGATCGCTCGCTCGTCTGGGGGATGGGGAGGTACGACTTCTAGCTCTGCCCTTTGGTCTCGCGGCCGGGATGCTGCTCATTGACCAAGCGCGACACGATCGTAGGGCAATGTGGCCAAGCCTGCTCGCGGCGCCGAGCGTGTGGGGTACGGTCTGCCTTTTGAGCTTTCTGATCATCCTGACGCTGGTGTCGATCATCCTGGCGGTCAGCGAGCCATCGCGACCAAGGGGGAGATGGCCGCTGGTATTATCGATGTTGGTCCTTGGAGCGACCGGCGGGGCACTTTTTGCACTGTCGCCGTCCTGGACGCTCGCTCAGTTGCTGCAGCACAGCCTTCTTCTCGGCGACATGAGCACCGGGGTTGTCGCACTCCCGGCTGTGGCTGCATCGGTCATGGGCGCATTCGCCGCCTCTGCCGGGCAGGGCAAAATGGGCCTTCAGGAACCTTCTGTCCTTGATCTCCTTCGAACCCTCATCGGCGGCTTTCTTATGGGGGTTGGGATCTCTCTCATCCCCGGCGGGAATGATGGTCTTATCCTGTCAGCCGTGCCCGCGTTGTCACCAGGTGGCTTCGCGGCCGTCCTTACTATGACCGCCACAATTCTGATTGGCTTGGTCGGACGCCGCAGGCTGACGCGCGGCGGGCGCATCGATCTTTAGCGAACGTAACTGCTGAGCAGGCGATAGGCTTTTGCCGGGCCCACCACGTCGATGATGGTCTCGAATGCACCCGGCCGGCCGAGAATGTAGCGAACCTCGTAAGTGTCGGCACCGCAGCGGTGGATATCGTTAGCTACGAGCTGTTGATCGTCCACGGCGTCGAAAATAAGCCGCACAAAGACATTGCCCCGGGTCGGCCCGTCCGCGAACGCGACCGTGAACCCCCTTTCGGAGGGACGATAGGTGTAGCTCCGGTAGGACGACAGCTCCCGCCCGTCTCGCAGCAGAAGCGTCCCGCACTCTCGGTAAATGAAAGTGTCACCAGGTTCAGGATCGAAGACGGCCCTGCCGCGGAACTGCGCGCCGGCACCTCTGATTTCGCGATCGAGCTGCCAGGCGCCACTTAGACTTCGAAGGAGACGAGAGCCGTCGATCACCGCGATGTGTCATCCTTGGTTCGCAAGCTCGGCCCGGCACGCAGGAGATTACGCCAACTGAGCGGTTCGCCGTTCGACTGAATTGAAGAGCAGCACAAGCGACGCGGCGAGGAGAACGGCGTCCTTGAGCAGGAACTGGCCCGGTGCGGCCGATATGGCAGGGAAACCTCCTGCGCTTGCCTCCGAAACCCCCGGGGTAGTTACAAAGAAAGTTAGCGTGATCAAGTAGGTGGACACCGACATGAGGGCGCCCAGCGCTGAGAAGATGGGCCGAAACGCACCGACGGTCAGCGCCGCAGCCGTCGAGAGCTCGATGATCCCGACAAAGTAGCTCTGCCCCTGCGTTCCGAACATGCCGAGCCAGCGCATAAGCGGGCTGTTTCCTATGAACGGAGCGATCCCGTCGGCCTCATACATGGTAAACTTCATGCCGCCGAACCACAGAAAAACCAGGACGAGAGCCCATCTCAGCAGCGCAAGATCTCTGCGGTTTTCTTCAGCAACGTGAAAGCGATAGCGGTTCAGAAGCGGCATCTGAAGTTCCTCGATGAAGATTATGTCGGTGGTGGAGAGACGAAAGGTTCAATAGCGCCGCGCGCCCATTGGGCAGCCAAGACACCGTGCCTGATCGCAGAAGCGGCACGTAGACAGCGCGCTCTGGGGATCATTCAACAGGGAAGTCAGAATGGTGTCGGCGATCCGTTCCAAGGCTACGCGCTCGTCGGCAGAGATCCGGACCAAAAAGCCGGAAACCGCAGCATTTCTCAGGCTTAGGAGTTTGGTTCGTTCGGCATGTCCGCGTCGCGTCAGCGTTATACGGGCGACGCGGCGGTCAGTTTGCGACTGCGACTTTCCTACGAAGCCCTGATCATCCAGCCGCTCGACAACGCGAACCGTCCCGGCATGCGACAGGCGAAGGATCCGGCTGATCTGATCGATCGACATCCCCGGCTCGTGACCGATCGCGATCAGCGCAGCAGCGGTTTCTCCACCCGCGGTAAAGGCCTCAGCTATGGCGATGCGCACCCGATCGGACACGGCCTGAGCGAGTGCGCCAAAGACGTTGATCAATCGATCTGAAGGCTCGTCCGGCATCGTCGCCACCCGGCTTAGTATATGCGCCACGCATACACCTGTCGTAACCCGCTGTCGAGTTCGATCGGAACTTGGTCGCGCTGCTCGTGTGGCCGCTTCCCTCCAGCATGGTGCTTGACGGGCGCGAGAGTAGGTGGCGCAAACAGCGCCCAGAATCGCGCAAATGCTCGGTTTGGAGTTCCGCGGTTGCAGTCAGCTGCCGAATTTCGCCATCTCGAGTGCGGTATCGGCCATGCGTGTCGCAAAGCTCCACTCGTTGTCATACCAGGCGAGAACCCGGACCAGTCTTCGATCGACAACGTCGGTCTGGGGCAGCGCGACGATCGACGACTCGGTCCGATGACTCAGATCGATCGACACCAATGGTTCGGTTGTGACCGCGAGCACACCCTGCATTGATCCATCGGCGGCAACACGAATGGCTTCGTTCACCTCCTCCACGGTGACGTCGCGCATGGCGGATACGGCTAGGTCGATGACCGAAACATTGGGTGTGGGGACACGGATAGAGGATCCGTGCAGCTTGCCCTTCAACTCCGGCAACACGCGGCCGATTGCATTCGCCGCGCCCGTCGATGTCGGAATCATCGATAGAGCGGCTGCGCGCCCTCGATAAGGATCCGTGTGCACGGCATCCAGCGTCGGTTGGTCACCGGTATAGGCGTGGACCGTCGTCATGTAGCCGCGCTCGATGCCGAACAAATCGTTCAACACTTTCGCCACGGGTGCGAGCACGTTGGTCGTGCAGGATCCGTTCGAGACGATTACATCCTCGGGCGTCAATGTCGCATGATTGACCTTGAAGACGATTGTCTTGTCGGCTCCCTCGCTGGGTGCTGAGACGAGTACACGTTTCGCACCGGCGCGGAGATGTGCGCTGGCCTTGTCTTTCGAAGTGAAGAAGCCTGAGCACTCCATTGCAATATCGACGCCGCACTTCTGATGAGGCAAGTCCGCCGGGTCGCGCTGCATGGTGACCGCGATTTTCCCGTAGCCAACATCGATCCAGTCGGCGCCCACGTCGATTACGCCTGGAAAGGGGCCGTGGACGGAGTCGTATTTAAGAAGGTGAGCCAAGGTGCTGACCGGTGCGAGATCGTTGATCGCCACGACTTGGATATCTTGACGGCGAAGTTCGACCACCGAGCGCAACGTCAGTCTGCCGATGCGCCCAAAACCGTTGATCGCAACCCTGACAGTCATGCGCATTCCCTCCCGTTGACGAAAAATCTCCGCCGGGAACGAGTATCTCTCGCTGCCCGCTCGCAGGAAAATTGCCGCTCAAGTCGACGCTATATATATGCGTGACGCATAGACCTAGGCGTGGGTTCCGAACAGGTCAACACGGCGAGGCGACTAGGAGCGATTGGTCACTCCCGGCAGATGCTCGGCATCGTCCCGTGGAGCATGCAGTGCGCAACGGGACAGCCAAGGAATGGATGGAGGATTGAAAAGGTGTCTGACCTCGAAGCAGAAAAGGCACTCGCAGCCAAAAGGGCGGTCGATGAAATCCAGGATGGCATGCTTGTCGGGTTAGGGAGCGGCAGCACGGCGAATTACGTGGTGAAGTATCTCGGAAAGCGAGTTGCTGCCGGGCTCCGCATCACGGCTGTCCCCACCTCGCGCATGACCGAGGTTCTGGCCCGCGAACTGGCCGTACCGCTAGTTGCCGCCGGAGGTCTCAGCTCGGTCGACCTTACGATCGACGGCGCCGACGAGATCGATCACAGCCTGCAGGCAATCAAGGGCGGTGGGGGCGCGTTGCTGAGGGAAAAGGTTGTTGCTGCGGCATCTGCTCGCGTCATAGCCGTGGTCGACTCCAGCAAGGTCGTAAGGCAGCTCGGCCGCTTTCCGCTTCCCGTCGAAGTTTTCCCGTTTGCCACTGAGTTCGTTGGCGCGCGCCTTGCCGACCTCGGCGTTCCGGTGTCCCTCCGATTGCAGAACGACGATCCGCTTTTGACAGATCAGGGCAATCACATCCTAGATGTGGCCTTCGGGGTCATCACAGACCCGCAGCAGACCGCGCTTGCGATCGCAGCCATTCCGGGTGTCGCCGCGCACGGCCTGTTCCTCTCTGAGGTCGATACGGTCATCGTTGGGCGCGATGATGCGGTTGACGTTAGACACGCGGATCGATCGTGATCCCAGTACTGCGGATTGAAGCTTTCGCCCCCAGCGCTGCGTCCTCGATAAACCTAAGGCGGGCAAGAGGCCGGGCTTCTCTCAAGCCGCCATAGCCGCAGCGTATCGAGCGGCATGGCAGCTTGCCGCAAACTACGACAGATGAAAAATCGGATGCGGTGCCCTAAACTACTGACTTCACGCGACTTCCCATTGTTCCAACCTGCCGGATCGATACGCACCGAAGCTTGCTGTCTATGCGTCGCGCACATATACCAGGACGGATGGATGAACCTCGAGACCGTAACGTTTTCGGGGCGTTTGCACTTATGATCAGCGACGACATCGTTCGCGCTAGTTCATCGCGGGCGCCGGAAGAAGGACCAGCCGCGTCAGCGCTAGCGCTGCTCGCGCACCAGCCTGGGCTTTCGGTAAGAATGCTGGCGGTCGGCGTGGGCTTGTCGCACGCAGGGACGGTCCGCCTTGCCGATCGCCTCACTGCCGAAGGACTGATCGAAAGCCGGGCGACCTCGACTGACGGCCGCGTCCGTTCCCTGCACCTGACGTCGGCCGGTCAGGAGGCGAGTGCTGCGGTCCTGTCCGCACGAGATAAGGTCATCGGAGAGGGTCTGTCGATCCTCAACAAAGGCGAGATGAAGTTCCTAGCCGACATTGCCGAGCGCGTCCTTCGTGCCCGCTTGGAGAACCTCGAGCACTCCTACCGCATCTGCCGCCTGTGCTGCTACGAAGGTTGCACCAATTGTCCTGTCGACGCGGAGCTTCATGAGCGGGGGCAGGACCGCGAATGACGGTCGCACCGGTGATCTGGAAGTGCGGGCTCAATGCTGCGCGATCAAGTAGGCGGCTAGGAAGCCGAGGACCGTAATCAGCCCGATGAACGGAGGCGCATTTTCGAAGGCCTCCGGGATCATGGCTTCGGCGAGCATGGCCAGTACGGCACCAGCCGCGAATAGGAGGATGGCAGGCTCCTGCGCCGATGCTGATCCGAGCAGGAAGTTTCCGGCACCTGCAGCGATCGCGATTATGAGCGGAATCCCGATCCATATCGTGTAGATGTATGTGCGAGACCGACCGGCCAGTTTCATGCCTGAGGTGCTCGAGAGGCCCTGGGGCACGTTAGCCAGAAAAAAGCCTACGATCACGGCCAGGCTGATCGCGCCGCCCCCGGCGACCGACATTCCGATTACCAGGGCCTCAGGGATGCCGTCGAGTACGCTGCCCACGGCGATCGCAGCTCCACTGCCATGATGCTCCGCTTCGTTGGGTTGCTCGACGCACTCGCCACAACGCTTTCTGTCCCTGGCCCCGCGCCTGGCTAGGTACCAGTTTATGCCGCTGAAGATCGCCGCACCTGCTGGCAAGGCCAAGGTCGGCCATGTAGCTGCCCCGGCCGCATGTGGTCGAACGACAAGCTCGGTGGCGATGACGGCAAACAAGACACCGCCCCCGAACCCCATGATGGCGGAAACCATCCGATGACTGAGCTTGCCGGATAATGCGTCTGCAACGGTCGCGCCCAAGAGCAAGCCGCTGCCAGACACTAGCCCCCACATGCCGGCAACGACGAACTCAGGGACGGTTGTGATAGGTGGTTCCACCGTCGCAGCCTCCTTCAACAAACATCGACTTGCCAGCGGCGCGTTCAATGGCGCTGTGATGTGCCAGCAGGTCGTGGCTTGGTCGCATCATCAGCGCGATCGGTCGAGGCGCCACGTGGGACGCGCGAAGTGGCAGCTATACCCCCTCGGATGTCGAGCCAGGTAGTTCTGGTGCTCCGGCTCTGCCTCCCAGAATGGCTCCTCGGGATTGATCTCGGATAAGACCGGCCCCGGCCATCGACCCGATGCCTCGATATCCTCGATCGTTGCCAAGGCGACCTCCATCTGACGCTTGTCGGTATAGAAGATGGCGGATCGGTAGCTTGGCCCGATGTCACTGCCCTGTTGTTCGTGTCCGCCGTCAGCACCAATGGCACAGATTTGAGGTTGTGATTTAAGGAGGATCTGGGCTTCGTCGTAGTGACGAAGGAACGAAGATGAAGCCCAGATCCTCCGATGTAAAATCGCCCGCCAAGGCCCCGGCAGAGCGGGTAGTGAAGGATATCCGCCGACAGACCCGGCGCCACTTTTCGGCCGAGGACAAGATCCGCATCGTGCTGGATGGCCTGCGCGGGGAAGACAGCATCGCCGAGCTATGCCGCAAGGAAGGCATTGCCCAGAGCCTGTATTACACCTGGTCGAAGGAGTTCATGGAAGCTGGCAAGCGCCGCCTGACCGGCGACACCGCCCGTGCCGCGACCACCGGAGAGGTCCAGGACCTGCGCCGCGAAGCCCGGGCCCTGAAGGAATGCGTGGCCGATCTGACACTGGAAAACCGTCTGCTCAAAAAAAGCATGGTCGC
>NZ_QQWV01000038.1:0-36890 GCF_003951715.1 Sphingomonas sp. ABOLH
ATGCGGGGAGGGGGACCAGCCGCAGGCTGGTGGAGGGGCATTGCCCCCTGCGCTGCGTTCGCGGTGACGCCCCTCCACCCCTCGCTACGCGAGCGGTCCCCCTCCCCATCGAAGATGGGGAGGATCTTAGCGGGACCACCGCGCGAAAATCGCTGTCGGCAGGACCAGCCCGCGCGTCTCCTCGCGCACGCCCAGTTCGCCGCATTCGACCGTGCCGCCCAGATCGCCGAGCGACTGGCGCAGCAATTCGCCGATCGCCAGCGCCGACATCCGCACCGCGTACACCGTCAGGAACAGGAACCGCGACTTGCCATCGAGCAACTGGCGGCAATCGGCGATCAGGCCAGGGAGGTGCTCCTCCAGCTTCCACACTTCGCCATTCGGCCCACGGCCCCATTTGGGCGGGTCGAGAATGATGCCGTCATAACGCCGTCCCCGCCGCACCTCGCGGCCCACGAACTTGGCGGCGTCCTCGACCAGCCAGCGGACCGGCTTGTCGGTCATCTCCGACAGCGCCGCATTCGCGCGCGCCTGCTCGACCGACTTCTTCGACGCATCGACATGGACGACGCGCGCGCCCGCGCTGGCAAG
Organism: Sphingomonas sp. ABOLH; assembly: GCF_003951715.1. Lineage (NCBI taxonomy): Bacteria > Pseudomonadati > Pseudomonadota > Alphaproteobacteria > Sphingomonadales > Sphingomonadaceae > Sphingomonas > Sphingomonas sp. ABOLH. The sequence goes on from NZ_QQWV01000038.1 coordinate 592, forward strand.
CGCGAGGCTGCCGACCCCGGTATAGCCAAACAGGTTCAGGCATTCCGGATCACTCGCCCCGTCCAGCCGCCCGCGCATCCAGTCCCACACCGGCGCCATGTCGGGAAAGAAGCCGAGATGGCGGAACGGCGTGTTGCTGGCCGAAAAGCGCACCTCGCGCCACGTCAGCGGCCAGTCGCGCGGAGGCTGCTTGAAGAATTGCCAGCGCCCGCCGCCATCCTCGTCCGATCCGGGCACGAACTCGCCATGCGCGTCCCACCGGTCGAGTGCCGGCGCCCACATCGCCTGCGGCTCCGGCCGGATGAAGCGGAACGGGCCATAGCGTTCCAGCTTGCGACCATGGCCGCAATCGATCAGCCCGTAATCGCCCCATGGCTCGCCGATAAGTGCGATCGGGTCCATTACGCGCGGGGCGTCGCCCGTTCGGCGATCCAGGCAGTTACCGCTTCGAAGGTAGCGGGCAGGGTGACATAGCGTTCCTCGCGCTCGAACAGGTCGCCGACGCGCGGGGGCAGCGGGGCGCGGGTGCCGATGGCACGTTCGACCGCGTCGGGGAACTTGGCCGGGTGCGCGGTCGCCAGCGTGACCATCGGCGCGTCGATGCCGCTGTCGAGCGCGGCGGCAAGCGCGATGGCGGTGTGCGGGTCGATCGTCTGCGCGGCGTTGTCGCATGCCCAGCGCATCGCCTGCGCCATGCGGTCGGCATCGACGCGCGCGCTCTGGAACAGCGAGGCCGCGCCCTGTTGCTGCGCATTGGTCAGCCGCATCGCCCGGCTCGATTCGAACCCGCGCATCTGGTCGCCCAGCGCCAGCCCGTCGCGCCCGCCCAGATCGTGCAGCAGTCGTTCGAAGTTCGAGCTGACCTGGATATCCATCGACGGGGTGGCGGTCGGCGTTACCGTCGCGCTCGAATAATCGCCGGTCGACAGCGCGCGGTGCAGGATGTCGTTGACGTTGGTCGCGACGATCAGCCTGGCGATCGGCAGCCCCATCTGCGCCGCGACATAGCCTGCGAACACGTCGCCGAAATTGCCGGTCGGGACCGAGAAGGCGATCGCCTTGTCCGGTCCGCCCAGCCGTACGGCGGCGTAGAAATAATAGACCACCTGCGCCATCAACCGCGCCCAGTTGATCGAATTGACGGCGGACAGGCGGAAGCGCCCCGAGAAGCCGGGATCGTTGAACATCGCCTTGACCAGCGCCTGCGCCGTGTCGAAGTCGCCTTCGATCGCGATATTGTGGACGTTGGGCGACAGCACGGTCGTCATCTGCCGCCGCTGCACGTCGGACACGCGGCCCGCCGGGTGCAGCATGAAGATGTCGATATTCTCGCGACCCGCCACCGCGTCGATCGCGGCCGATCCGGTGTCCCCGCTGGTCGCGCCGACGATCGTCAGGCGTTCGCTGGTGCCGGTGAGGAAACGTTCGAACAACAGCCCCAGAAGCTGCAATGCAACGTCCTTGAACGCCAGCGTCGGGCCGTGGAACAGCTCCAGCAGCCACTGGTCATGGTCGAGCTGTACCAGCGGGGTGACGCCCTTGTGGCTGAAGCGGCCATAGGCGGTTTCGCATAGCGCGCGCAGTTCGTCTTCCGACAGCGAGTCGCCGACGAACGGCAGCATCACCCGCACCGCCGTTTCGGCATAGCTGAGGCCCGCCAGCGCCGCGATATCGTCACGGGTCAGCGTCGGCCACTCGGTCGGGACATACAGCCCGCCATCGCGTGCCAATCCGGCCAGCGTCGCGCCGGCGAAGTCGAGTTCGGGCGCATCGCCCCTGGTGCTGACATACCGCATGGGGGTGCGGTTAGCGGCTACGACGACGAAGTGCCAGCAAGTATATGATGACCGCGGCCAAGGCGAAGCCGAACCATTGCAGCGCATAGCCCAGATGATTGTCGGGCAGGCTGGCCGGATCGGGGCGCTGGCTGGGCGACAGGCCCGGTGCGGCGACGTCCGACACGATCATCGGCGCGGGTGGCGCGGCATGGCCGGTCATCCGGTCGAGCAGGGTCGGCCCGCCCGGCGCGTGGCTCAAGGTGCCGGCGACCGCGCCGCCGGCCCAGACCGGGCGCAGCTTCGGGTCGGTCGCGACACCCATGTCGACGCGGAAGCGCTGGCCGGTCGGTGACTGGCAGGCGGCGATATGGCGATAGCCCGAGGTGCCGTTTGCCGTGCGGCCGGCGCCCATCGTCCACCCCTCGACCCGGGCACAAGTGGCGGTAACGCGCGCGAACAGCAGCTCGTCGGCGATCCGCGGCGGCAAGGGCTGGGCCGGGCGGTCGAGATTGGCGGTGGCGCGCGCGATCAGCGCGGCCTTTTCGGTACGGCGCTGCAACTGCCAGACGCCGAGCGCGATCATGGCGGCGACCGCGAGCAGGACGATAAGGGTCGGCAGGACGGGCAGGCGCTTCATGGGCGGGGGGCGATTTTGCCTTCGCGCGCGGCGTTGCGATATTCGAGCGCCAGCAGCATGCCCTTGGCGATCCGGAGCGACCCGACCACGCCGCCGATGGTCAGCGGTATCCACAGCAGGGCATGGACCCACCACGGTGGCCCCACCTTCAGGTCGAGCCAGATGGCGAGGATGGTGACGATGCCGCCCAGGATCAGCGTCAGGAACGCCGCCGGTCCGTCGCCGACATTGAACGCCGAGAAATCAAGGGCACAGGCGCCGCACCGGTCGGCAAAGGCGACGGGGCCACGGAACAAGGTCGTGGCCCCGCAGCGCGGACACAGGCCGCGCATGCCGCAATCGAAGGGCGCGGGACCGCCCGCGCCCACCGGATCAGGCATCAGCCACCATGGATCGGCGCGCCCCAGCCGCCCCAGACATAGATGACGACGAACAGGAACAGCCACACCACGTCGACGAAATGCCAGTACCAGGCGGCCGCTTCGAAGCCGAAATGCTGCTTGGGCGTAAAGTCGCCCTTGTAGGCGCGGATCAGGTTGACGGCGAGGAAGATGGTGCCGACGAGCACGTGGAAGCCGTGGAACCCGGTCGCCATGTAGAAGGCGGCGCCATAGTTCAGCCCCGCGAACGGCATCGGCGCATGGATATACTCATAGGCCTGGATGCACGAGAACAGCGCGCCCAGAAGGACGGTCAGCCACAGCCCCTTCTTGACGCCGTCATTCTCGCCCACGCCGATCGCGCCCCACAGCCCCTTGAGCTTGCCGCCGCGCTGGTTGTGGATCAGCGCATGGTGTGCCCAGGTGACGGTCGTGCCCGACAGCAGCAGGATGAAGGTGTTGAGCAGCGGCAGCTCGAACGCGTTAAGCACTTCGAGGCCCGCCGGCGGCCATTGCGCGGTGACCGCGGTGTTGCCTGCCTCGATCAGCGAGACGCCGTCCTCATGGCTGTACTGGATCGCGGCGGGGAACAGCGAAAAGTCGAACCACGACCAGAACCAGCCGACGAAGAACATCACTTCGGACGCGATGAACAGGATCATGCCGTAGCGCAGGTGCAGCTGCACGACCGGGGTATGGTCGCCGGCCTTCGCCTCGCGGATGACGTCCGCCCACCAGAAGCCCATGCACGACAGCGTGGCGATCAGCCCCGCGCCGAACACCAGCCCGCCCAGCGCCGCCTCGTTCATCCACATGACCCCACCCGCTGCCAGCGCGAACGCGGCCAGCGAACTCGCCAGCGGCCAGATGCTGGGGGGAAGGATGTGAAAATCGTGGTTCTTCGCGCCTGCCATCATCCATCCCTATATGCGTCGCGCCTGTGCCGGTGCGTAATTCTGCGCGATCCTAGCTGGTCGTCGCGGCCGAATCCACCGGGTAAAATGTGTAGGACAGCGTGATCGCGCGAATGTCCTTCGCATCCGGGTCGTCATGGATCTTCGGATCGACGAAGAAGATGACCGGCATCCGCACCTTCTCACCCGGCTGCAGCGTCTGTTCGGTGAAGCAGAAGCACTGGATCTTCGTGAAATATTTTCCCGCCTGACTGGGCGTCACGTTGAAGGTCGCGGTGCCGGTGACCGGGCGGCCCGACACGTTCTTGGCGGTGAAGAACGCCATGTCGCGCGCGCCGATATCGACGGTTTCCGATGCGCGTTCGGGCTTGAACTCCCAGCCAAGTGCGGGGTTCGAGTTGGCGTCGAAGCGCACCACGACCTTGTCGCCGATGCCGCCGGGCGCTGCCTGCCCGCGCTGCGTCGTGCCGTTGAACCCGGTCACCTGACAGAACATGCGGTAGAGCGGCACGCTGGCGAAGCCGACCCCGGTCATGCCGACCACGGCCGCGGCGGCGAACAGGGCGGTGCGCAGGTTGCGGGTCACGCGCCCATCCCGGCGCGAATCTTGACGATGGTGATCGCGAACATCAGCAGCACGAACGCGCCGAGCAGCCACGCCATCACCTTCGCCCGTTCGCGCTGGCGCGCGCGGATGCGGTCGTCGTGCTCGCTCATGCCACCACCCACCGGTCGGCGACCAGCGCGCCGAACATCGCAAAGAGATACAGGATCGAGAAAGCGAACAGCCGCTTTTCGGGCTTCATCTTGTCTTCGGGGCCGGTCCTGCGCGTCGCGACCTGCACCGCCAGCACGCCGAAGGTCGCGGTCAGCAGGCACGCGGCGATGCCGTAGATCGGACCGGTGAGGCCCAGCGGCCATGGCGCCACCGCGACGGCGGCCATCGGGATGGTGTACAGCCCGATCTGCGTCCGCGTCACCCGCTCGCCCGCCACCACCGGCAGCATCGGCACACCGGCATTGGCGTAATCGGTCTTCACGAACAGCGCCAAGGCCCAGAAATGCGGCGGCGTCCACAGGAAGACGAGGCTGAACAGCAGGAACGGCAGCAGCGCGACATCGCCGGTCGCCGCCGCCCAGCCGATCAGCGGCGGAAACGCCCCCGCCGCGCCGCCGATGACGATGTTCTGCGGCGTGCGGCGCTTGAGCCACACGGTATAGACCAGCACGTAGAACAGGATCGAGACGGTCAGGATGATCGCGGCGGGGACATTCACGGCCAGCCCCATCAGCACGACCGAGAAGATCGCGAGGCCGACACCGAAATGCAGCGCCGATTCGCGCTCCATCCGCCCGGCGGGCAGCGGGCGGCCCTGCGTCCGCTTCATCTTCGCGTCGAGATCGGCCTCATACCATTGGTTCAGCGCACCGGCGGCGCCGGCACCGAGCGCGATGCACAGCACGGCGGTGAAGCCCAGCACCGGATGGATCGGCACGGGGGCTGCCAGCATCCCGCACAGGCCGGTGAAGACGACCAGCGTCATCACGCGGGGCTTGGTCAGGGCCAGGAAGTCGCGCCAGTCGGCGGGCAGGGTGATCGTCTGCGCGGTCATCGCCGCTGTATAGAGAGTTGTGCGGGCGGGGGAAAGCGGGTGTGAGGTTCGCGGTGCCCACCCCCGTCGTCATTCCCGCGAAGGCGGGAATCCATAGACGCAACGTCCATGATTCCCAACCAGCGCCAGCGGTTATGGACCCCCGCCTGCGCGGGGGTGACGATGGGGGTAGGGCGAGACCTTACCATCCCACCCCGTCATCCCGGCGAAGGCCGGGATCCATTGTGTCGGAAGCTGTCGAAAGAACCGCGACCGTCCCCCCATCCATGGATTCCGGCCTCCGCCGGAATGACGAACGGGGGGAAGCGCTCAGCCCCTTACCGGAACCTGCCCGACAGCGAGACACCGATGATCCGCGGATCGTTGAACACCGCGGCCATGTAATTCTCGATCACGCCCTTCAGGTTCTTTTCGTTGGTGATGTTGCGCGTGAACACCGACAGTTCCCACGCGTCGGACGGCGGAGCGTAACCGATCTTCAGCCCGCCTTCGAAATTGCCGTTCGCGGTGAATTCGGGCGCCCGGTACAGGGTGAACTGGGTATAGCCCTGCAGATTCCAGTCGGTGGCGATGAACACCCGCGACCCGTCGTTGAGCGGCTGATCCCAGCGCGCGGTCAGGTCGAGCGTATATTCGGGCGCATTGGGCAGCGGTTCGCCGTCGATCTGGGCAAAGGTGTTGGCGCCGACGCGGATCGTCGGGTTCTGTACGGTGCAGACCACCTGTCCGTTCAGCGCACAGACCTGCGCGAACACGCGCTTGTCGCGGATCGCCGAATGCAGCCAGCTGCCGCCGAGACCCAGCGTCAGCTGCGGCACCGGCTTCCAGTCCAGCTCGGCCTCGACGCCATAGGCCTGCGCCTTGTCGGCGTTGAACAGCACGCCGTTGCCGTTCGAATCATTGCCGTTCAGCTGGATGTCCTTGACCCGATAGCCGAAGACGGTGGCGTTCAGTCGCAGCGTGTTGTCGAGCAGGTTGCTCTTGAACCCGGTTTCAAACGACAGGATCGTTTCGGAATCCGCCGTGGTGAAATCGGCGTTGAACACCGCCGAGCGCCCCTGGATCGTCGGCCCGCGGAAGCCGCGCGCGACGCGCGAATACAGGCTCAATTCGTCGCTCGCCTTGTACAGCAGGCTGACGTCCCAGCTGGGTTCGGTCGACGACAGCTTGACGTCGGTGCGACCGCGATAGGTGACGACGTTCGCCGCGGTGTTGGCCGTCTTCACCAGCCGGGTGCGCTTCGTATCTTCGGTGATGCGCGCACCGGCGGTCAGCGTCAGCCGGTCGGTGAAGTCGTAATGCGCCTGTCCGAACGCCGCCCACGACGTGTTGGTATCCCGCAGCCGGACCCAGTTGTTGGGATTGCGCGCTGCCGTCGTCAGGAAGAATCCGCGCTGGTAGAATTCGGTGACGTCGCGATTGTCGAAATAGAAACCGCCGAGCTGGAAGCCGAACGGGCCGCTGCCGGTCGAGGCAAGGCGCAGTTCCTGCGACCATTGGTCGAGGTCGCGGATGTTGCCGCGGCTCTGACCGAAGCCGTTGGGCACGCCGTTCACCGGGAACAGCGCCGCCGCGCCGCCATCGGTATCGCCCCGGCTATAGCCGCTGGTCGTTTCGTACGCGGTGATCGAGGTCAGCTCGACCGGACCGAAATCGAACGCGGCGCGAGCCGATGCGCCATAGGTGTTGTACGCCTGCGGATTGTTGCCGCCTTCGTCCAGCGCCACGCGGTCGCGGGGTTCCGCCGACACGTCGTTCGACCCGCGCTTCAATGCCGCGCGGTGGAAGATGGTCGAGGTGCCCTCATACCAGCGGGCATGGCCCGACAGGTCGAGGGTGATCGCATCTGTCGGCTGCGCGCGCAGCTGCAGGCGCAGGTTGCGGTCGTCGAAGCCGCCCATCGCGTTCTTCTTGGGCGTCTGCGTATTGTCGGCGCTGAAGCCGGTATAGCTGTTGTCGACCCAATCGTCGCGGTGCTGGACCAGCGCCGACACGCGCACCATCAGCCCGTCGGCGATCGGCCCGCCGACCCCGGCGTCGAAGCTGGCGCTGTTATAGGTGCCGTACGACGCCTGTGCGCGGCTCTGGAAGGTGGCCGTCGGGCGGATCGTATCGAACTTGATGATGCCGGCGGTGGTGTTGCGGCCGAACAGCGACCCCTGCGGCCCGCGCAACACTTCGACCTGCGCCACATCATAGACCGGGTTCGACTTCAGCACGACATGTTCGAGGATCACGTCGTCCTGGATGACGGTGACCGGCTGCGACGCGCCGAGATAGAAGTCGATATTGCCCAGACCCCGGATGTAGAAGCGCGGGAAGATGCGGCCGGTGGTCGTCTCCGCATAGAGGCCGGGGATGCGACCCGACAGCGACAGCAGCGTGTCTTCGCCGCCCGACTGGAACTGGCGCAGGTCGTCGCCGCTCGCGACACCGACCGACAGCGGCGTGTTCTGCAACCGCTCTTCGCGGCGTTCGGCGGTGACGACGATGTCGCCGAGACCGGCATCCTCGCCCGGCGTGGCGGAGGTCGCGTCGGTCGGCGCATCGGCGGTCTGGGCGAATGCCGGCGTCGCGAGCGCGACGAACGCGGCGCTGACGAGCAGCGGCAGGCGGGTCTTCATTGGGTTTTCCTTCCCTGTGGTCGACCGCCCGAACGCCAACGCAAAGCCGCCCGGCGGTTCCCCCGAACCACCGGGCGGTAATCTGCTCGCATCGCGCCGCGGGCCGTCCCTGCCGCGCGCGCTAGGCGTATTTTATTTCGTTTCGATGACAGCCATCGGTCCGCTGCGCTCAGACGAAACCCTGCGACCAGCTCGACCGGTCGTAATTGCCGATATTGGGCAGTACGGTCGACAGGTCGCCGTCCGACACGCCGAACCACCGCGCCAGCGTCGAGGCATATTGATCGACCGCCATCGTCGGGATCAGCCGCCCCTGGCCGACATCGTCGCTGGTATTGTGGCCGATCGCCGGCGGCGCGCCATAGAGCCGCTTGCCCTTCACCGCGCCGCCCATGACGAAGTGCATCGACCCCCAGCCATGGTCGACGCCATTGCCGTTCGACGTCAGCGTCCGGCCGAAATCGGACCCGGTGAAGGTCGTCACCTTGTCCGCGACGCCCAGCGCGGCGGTGGTGTCGTGGAACGCGCGCATCGCATCGGCCAGCCGCCCGAGCAGCACCGGCTGCGACGTCGCCAGATTGTCGTGCAGGTCGAACCCGCCCATCGCGACGAAGAAGATCTGCCGCTTCGCACCGATCTGGCCCGAAATGGCGATCATCCGCGCGACCATCCGCAGCTGGTCGGCCAGCGAATTGCCGGTCGGGAACAGGTTGAGTGTCGATTCGGGCACGCCGGCCAGCGCATTGGCCAGTTGCGCCTGGGTATCCATCGCCCGCTTGTTCACCCGCGCATATTCGCTAGCGAACATGTGCGGATTAGTTTCGGACATCAGCCGCGCCAGCGTCTGCGCCGCGGTCGCCGATCCGTAGAGCGACGTCGCCCCGCGCAGCAGCGATACCGGGCCGCCGGTGCCGACATTATACTGGATCGCCTGCCGCCCGGTCAGGAAGACCGCATTGCCCGACGCGTTGATGCAGGTCAGCGTCGCCGACCCGTTGCCCGACTGGTACAGGTCGCCGATCCGCCCGCCCCAGCCCGATGCCGCGCCTTCCGGGCTGGAGGCCTGGAAAAAGCTCTGCTGGTCGTTGTGCGAAAACAGCTTGGGCGGCACGCGCACCGACTTGTTCAGATATTGCGCGCGCGTCGTCGGCTGGATCAGCGTCCCGACGTTCAGCGCGACCGCCAGCCGCCCCGCATCGAACAGCGGGTTGAGCTTCGCCATGGTCGGCGCCAGCGCATAGGCCCGCCCGCCCAGGTCGTTGTCGGGCAGCAGCGCCGTCGCCTGCAACGCATCGCGCGCCAGCGCGACGGTGCTGCGCGCGGTGCGATATTGCCCGTGCGACGTCGGGTCATAGGGGACCAGCGTGTTGTAATGGTCGTTGCCGCCCTGCAGGAAGATGCAGACCAGCGCCTTGTAATCGGTGGCGGTCGCCGCCGCCGCCTCGCCGATCGCGCCCAGGCTGGTGACGAACGGTGCGGCGACCCCCGCCATGCCGAGCGCGGCGGTGCGTTGCAGAAAGGCGCGGCGCGAGACGTCGTGCAGCATCGTCGGAGCGTTCATTTCAGCACCAGATAATCGGGCGAGGCGAGGGTCAGCAGGATCGCGGCCCCCGTGCGGTTGAGCGTCGCGTTGTTTGCGGTCAGCGGGATACTGTCGACCGCGGTGCGGATCGCGGTGACGGTCGCGCCGCGCAGCTGTCCGGCGGCAAGGATCAGGTTGACCTCGTCGACCAGCTTCTGGCTGTCCGACGCCAGCGCCATCATCGGCGCATAATCGGCCTTCACATCGCCGGTGCCGCCGCCGACCAGCGACTGCATATAGTTGATATAGGCGATGTTGGTCTGTTCGGTCGCGATCTGGAACTCGGGCGCGGTCATCCCGGCCTGCGCCATCGCGGTGCCGGGCGGGGAATAGCCCGGCCGCATGAAGCCGAATACGCTGGACGCGCGGCCGATCGACTGGCCCAGCCGCAGCGTCGTGTTGCTGGTATCGCCGATCGCCCAGGCGTCGCTCGGCGACGTGACGCCGAACGCGCGCGCCCAGTTGGTCAGGCGCTGGACGGGATCGCGCAGCCGCCCGGCGGTCGTGCTGGCCAAGGCTGCGGCATCGTCGCGGGCTTCGGGGTCGAGCAGGATCGCGCGGATCACCGCCTTCATGTCGCCGCGCACGCCGCTGCCGTTATTGGCGAAGGCGGCGGCGACGCGCCCGACATAGCCGCGGCTGGGGTTCGACGTCACCAGCCGCTGGATCAGCTGCTTCGATACGAACGGCGCGATGTTGGGATGGCGGAACAGGATGTCGAGCGCGGCATTGACCGCCGCCATCCCGCCGCCCGACACCGTCGCGCCCAGAAAGGTCGCCGATCCGGTTTCGTTGGCGGTGACCCAGATCCGCATCGGCGTGCGCATCCGTGCCGGGGTGCTGTTGTCGAAATCGACCGTGTTCAGCCCGGTGAACACCCGCGCGAGCTGCGACACATCGTCCAGCGTATAGGTTTCGAGCGGCACGCCGTTCGAGGTGCGGACGCTGCCATCCTGTTCGAGCTGATAGACGCCGAGCGTGAAGAGCTGCATCAGCTCGCGCGCGAAATTCTCGTCGGGCATCGACCCGTTCGACGCATCGGCCTTGCGGCTGCCCGCCGAACTCAGGAACGATCCCATCGCCGGGCTGAGCGCGACCGCACCCAGCAGGTCGCGATAATTGCCGAACGCATGCTCCAGCAGCACGTCATGATACGCCCCCATCGAAAAGGCGCGCCACGGCATGTTCAGCCCGCCGATCCCGACGACGAGGAAATCGAGCAGCGCCAGCGACACACGCTGCCGCAACGGATCGTTGCCGGCGATCGCCTGGCGCCAGACGCTGGCGTCATAGCCGTTCTGGCCGTTGAGGTTGGCGTTGACCGCGGCGTCGTTGAACCCCTTGGCCATCAGCCAGTCCCAATGGCTGGTATCGCGCGGCAGGGCGAACTGCGCGTCGATCCAGCCGGCGATGCCGCTGTTCAGCACCGCATCGATCGAGGCGCGGGTCGCACCCATCGTCGCCTGCGCCAGAAAGCGGCTGGCGCCCTGTGCGGTCAGCGCAGCGACGGTCGGGGTGGGGCTGGGCGTGGGGGTTGGGGCAGGCGTCGGGTTCGTTACCGTCACCAGTCCGCTGCCGCTGCCGCTCGACCCGTCGGACCCGCATGCCGCCAGCAGGGCCGACGCACTTACTATTCCGTGGGTTTCGAGCCGCGTTCGGGGCTTTGGCGCGGGATGGCCCTCGCCGTCCAACCCTGAAAGCGTCTCTCCTTCCAAATCGTCAAAACTCGACGGATCGCCCAACATCGGCATTCCCCTACGCACCCTGCCCGCGGTGGTAGCGCCGTTATGGTTGGGAAATGCTTAATGGAATGATTCGTCTGAAAAAAATGCGCAACAACGCGCGTCAGGTGCGAATTGTTCCAAGGCCTGGCAAATAATCATTACGATATCGTACTGAGCTTGCAGCGGCAGAAAGGCGCTGAACACCATTACCGTCTTTGCCGTTACCAAAAGAAAAACGCCCCGGATTGCTCCGGGGCGTCCTTTCGTTTCGATGCTGCAATGAAGATCAGTCGATCTTGGGCAGGGTTTCGAACTGGTGGAAGGGCGGGGGCGAGCTGAGCGTCCATTCCAGCGTCGTGGCACCTTCGCCCCACGGATTGTCCGCCGCCTTGCGTCCCGCCATCAGCGAGATGACGATGTTGACGAAGAAGAACACCATGCCCAGCGCCATGATGCCGTATCCGGCCGAGGCGATATGGTTGAAGAAGGCATAGGCGTCCGGATAGTCCGGGTAACGCCGCGGCATCCCCTGCGTGCCGAGGAAGTGCATCGGGAAGAACATGACGTTCACGCCGATGAAGAACACCCAGAAGTGCAGCTTGCCGAGCAGTTCGTTGTACATCCGGCCCGACATCTTCGGGAACCAGTAGTAGAAGCCGGCGAACAGCGCGAACACTGCGCCCAGCGACAGCACGTAGTGGAAGTGCGCGACGACATAATAGGTGTCGTGCAGCACGTCGTCGACGCCGCCATTGGCCAGCACCACGCCGGTCACGCCGCCGACGGTGAACATGAAGATGAACCCGATCGCCCACAGCATCGGCGTGGGGAAACGGAGCGACCCGCCCCACATCGTCGCGATCCACGAGAAGATCTTGATGCCGGTCGGCACCGCGATCAGCATCGTGGCGGCGGTGAAGTACATCTTGGTGTTCACGCTGAGGCCGGTGGTGAACATGTGGTGCGCCCACACGACGAAGCCGACCGCGCCGATCGCGACCATGGCGTAGGCCATGCCGAGATAGCCGAACACCGGCTTCTTGCTGAACGTCGCGACGATGTGGCTGATGATGCCGAAGCCCGGCAGGATCATGATGTACACTTCGGGGTGGCCGAAGAACCAGAACAGATGCTGGTACAGGATCGGGTCGCCACCGCCGGCGGGATCGAAGAAGGTCGTGCCGAACTTGCGATCGGTCAGCAGCATCGTGATCGCGGCGGCCAGCACCGGCAGCGCCAGCAGCAGCAGGAACGCGGTAACCAGCACCGACCATACGAACAGCGGCATCTTGTGCAGGGTCATGCCCGGCGCGCGCATGTTGAAGATGGTGGTGATGAAGTTGATCGCGCCCAGGATCGATGACGCACCGGCCAGGTGCAGCGACAGGATCGCCATGTCGACGCTCGGCCCCGGTTCGCCATAGGTCGACAGCGGGGCATAGACCGTCCAGCCGGTGCCGGCGCCGCCGCCGAACATCGTGCTGCCCAGCAGCAGGAGGAAGGCGGGAATCAGCAGCCAGAACGAGATGTTGTTCATGCGCGGGAACGCCATGTCCGGCGCACCGATCATGATCGGCACGAACCAGTTGCCGAAGCCGCCGATCATCGCCGGCATCACCATGAAGAACACCATGATGAGGCCGTGGGCGGTGATGAGCACGTTCCAGAAATGGAGCGCCTGATCGCCTTCATGGCCCGACAGCCAGGGCAGCCACTGAATGCCCGGTTCGGCCAGTTCGAGGCGCATGATGCCCGAAATCGCGCCGCCGATGATCCCCGCGACGATTGCGAAGATCAGGTACAGCGTGCCGATGTCCTTGTGGTTGGTCGACATGAACCACCGGGCGAAGAAGCCCGGCTTGTGGTCCGCATCGTGATGGTGCGCGTCATGGCCATGTCCGTGCGCGTCGAACGCGTTATGGCCGGAAAGGGCGGTATCGGTCATCTTACTGGTCCACATTGCCGACGCCGCCGCCGTTGCCGGTGGCGCGCTGGGTGGAGGGAGAGGCGGCTTCGGTCGCGTTGACCACCGGTACGTCGGCGGCCTCGCTCGCGTTCGACGTGTCGTCGGCGACATCGGCGCCCGGCTGCGGGATCACGGCGTTGCTGGGCGCGGCGGCTTCGGCGGCGCCGGGCAGCGTGCCGCCCTTGGCCTGGATCCACTGGTTGAACTGCGCCACCGGCACCGCTTCGACCGCGATCGGCATATACGCATGGCGCGCGCCGCACAGTTCGCTGCATTGGCCAAAATACAGGCCGGGCTTGTCGATGGTGAAGCTGGTTTCGTTCAGCCGTCCCGGCACTGCGTCGAGCTTTACCCAGAAAGCGGGGATCGCCCAGCTGTGGATCACGTCGGTCGCGGTGGTGATCAGGCGGATCGGCACGCCGACCGGCAGCACGATCCGGTTGTCGACCGCCAGCAGGCGCGGGCCGTCGGCATCGGTGCGATACCGCTGTCCGGCGGCGACCTCGTTGCGTTCCTTCAGCATGTTGGCGGTCACCGACACGCCGCCATAATCGGGATATTCGTACGACCAGAACCACTGGTTGCCGATCGCCTTGATCGTCACCGCATTGTCGGGCGCCGGCTTGAACTGGCGCGCGAGCAGACCGATCGACGGCACCGCGATCGCGGCGAGGATCAGCACCGGCGCGGCGGTCCAGATGATTTCGATGGCGGTGTTGTGCGACGTCTTGGACGGAACCGGGTTCGCCTTTTCACGGAACCGGATCACGACATAGGCGAGCAGGAACAGCACCAGCAGCGAGATGGCGACGATGACCGGCATCAGGATGTGGTTGTGAAAGGCTTTCGCCTCCTGCCCGTTCGGCGTGAACTGTGCCTGCAGGTCGACGGCGCGGTCGGACGGCTGACCGACATGCGGCACGGCGATCATGCGTGGCGAACCATCGCTGTTGAGCGTCGGGTCCTGCACCGCGGCCGGCGCGGGCGCATCGGCGGTCGCGGCGGGCGCCGCCTGTCCGGTCGGGTTGGCGGCGGCCGATCCGGGGGGCGGTGCGCCCGCCTGCGGCGCGGTCGCGACCTCGCCGGACCCCGGCGTCACCGCTTTCGGCGCGGCGGCGTGGGCGCCCCCGGCCAGCGCGGCGGCGGCCGCAAGTACCAACATCCTCATCCCAATGCTTCGCATCGTGTCGTGTCACCCCGTTAGTGGGCACGCGGCACGCTTCTTTGTCGGCGTGGTCGCGTGCGGCGGGCGTTTGGAAACCCTAACCCACCGGGCTATACGCGGCATGTCGCCTGGCCTCAAGCGATGGTTGCGAACGGGCGCTACGCGGGTTTAGAGCGGCGCGCGCAACCAACCGGTGGACGACAGCCCATGAACGACGACGCGATCCTCGACGAATTCCGTGCAGCGGAGGCGCTGCTGGAGGGGCATTTCATCCTGTCGTCGGGGCTGCGCTCGTCGCGCTACCTGCAATGCGCCCGCGTGCTGATGGACCCGCGCCGCGCCGCGCGGCTGTGCGACGAACTCGCCAACCGCTTTCCGGCAGAATTGCGCGAACGAATCGACGTCGTGATCTCGCCGGCGATGGGCGGGGTGATCGTCGGCCATGAAATGGGCCGCTCGCTGGGCGTGCCCGCCATGTTCCTCGAACGGCCGACCGGCACCTTCGAACTGCGTCGCGGCTTCCGCATCGATCCGGGCACCCGCGTGCTGATGATGGAGGATGTCGTGACCACCGGCCTGTCCTCGCGCGAGGCGATCGCGGCGATCCAGGCGGCGGGGGGCGAAGTGGTCGCCGCCGCCTCGCTGGTCGACCGGTCGAACGGGTCGGCGGACCTGGGCGTGCCGTTCCTGCCGTTGATCCGGCTCGACGTGCCGAGCTATCATCCCGATGCGCTGCCCGCCGACCTCGCGGCTATTCCAGCGATCAAGCCGGGGAGCCGGGCGGCATGACCGGTCCGCTGCGGCTGGGGGTCAACATCGATCACGTCGCGACGGTGCGCAACGCCCGCGGCTCGGGCTATCCCGATCCGGTGCGCGCCGCGCTGCTGGCCGCCGAGCATGGCGCCGACGGCATCACCGCCCATCTGCGGGAGGATCGCCGCCACATCACCGACGCCGACATCGCCCGGCTGTCGAGCGAACTGACGCTGCCGCTCAACCTCGAAATGGCGGCGACCGAGGAGATGCTGGGCATCGCGCTGCGCCACCGCCCGCACGCGGCGTGCATCGTTCCCGAAAAGCGCGAGGAGCGCACGACCGAGGGCGGGCTGGACGTCGCCGGGCAGCAGGACAAGCTGGCGCCGATGGTCCACGCGCTGGCGGATGCCGGCGTGCGGGTGTCGCTGTTCATCGAACCCGACGCGGCGCAGATCGCCGCTGCCGTGGCGCTGGGCGTCCCGGTGGTCGAGCTGCACACCGGCCGCTATGCCGAACTGACCGGCGGGGAACAGGTCGCCGAACTGCGCCGCATCGCCGATGCCGCTGCGCTGGCGGCGAAGAACGGGATCGAGGTCCATGCCGGGCACGGGCTGACGTTCGATAACGTCGTGCCCATCGCCGCGATCCCGCAGGTGCGTGAGCTGAATATCGGGCATTTCCTGATCGGCGAGGCGATTTTCGGCGGGCTGGGGCCGGTCGTCGCGCGGATGAAGGAACTGATGGAGACGGCACGGTGAGGTCGTTCCCGATCCTCCCCATCGCAGATGGGGAGGGGGACCATGCGCAGCATGGTGGAGGGGGCGCCGGCGCAGTCGGCGCTGCGCGCCGCCCCTCCACCACCGCCTTTGGCGGCGGTCCCCCTCCCCAAGCAAGCTTGGGGAGGATACGGCCATGATCATCGGCCTGGGCTCCGACCTCTGCAATATCGAGCGGATCCAGAACTCGCTCGACCGGTTCGGCGACCGTTTTCTCCAGCGCGTCTTCACGCCGGTCGAACAGGCCAAGGCGGCAAAACGCCCCTTCACCCGCGCCGGCACCCTCGCCAAGCGCTTCGCGGCCAAGGAAGCCTTTTCCAAGGCGGTCGGCACCGGCTTCGCGCAAGGGGTGTTCATGCGCGACATCGGCGTGGTGAATGCGCGGTCGGGGGCGCCGACGCTGCACCTGACCGGGGGTGCGAAAGCACGGCTTGACGCGATGACGCCCGAGGGCCACGTCGCGGTGGTGCATCTGACGATGACCGACGACCATCCCTGGGCCCAGGCGTTCGTCATCATCGAGGCGCTGCCCGAGACAGAGTAGGACGTTTGATGGCCGATCATCTGGCGCTGGAGGACAACATGCCCGCGCCGTCGCAGCCGACCCCCGCCGCCAACACGTCCGCGCCTGCCCGCAGGCGGCTCGACTGGAAGGGTGAATTGCGCGGGCTGTTCTGGCTGTTGCTGGTGGTGCTGGGCTTCCACAGCTTTATCGCCAAGCCATTCTACATCCCGTCCGAATCGATGCTGCCGGGCCTGCGCGTCGGCGACCGGCTGGTGGTCAGCAAATATGCCTATGGCTGGTCGTTCGTGTCGCCGACCATTCCCAATCCGGTCGCGATGTTCCGCGACATCGTGCTGCGCCAGCCGCAGGAGACGTGGAGCGTCCAGCTGCCGGCATGGCATGGCCGCATCTGGGGTTCGATGCCCGAGCGCGGCGACGTGGTGATCGTGAAGCCGCCGGGCAGCAACACCGACCTGATCAAGCGCGTCATCGGCCTGCCGGGCGACCGGTTGGAGGTGGCGGGCGGTGTCGTCTACATCAACGACGTCGCCATCCCGCGCAAGGCGATGGGCGACGCGATGATCCCGGTCGACGCCAACACCAAATGCGATCCCGACCAATATCCGGGTGCGCTGGTTCGCACCGACAAGGGCGCCTTCTGCCGCCTGCCGGTCTATCGCGAGACGCTGCCGGGCGGCCGGCAATATGACACGATCGATTTCCGCTATTCGCAGGGCGACAATTTCCCGGCGATCGTGATCCCGGCCAACCACCTGTTCCTGATGGGCGACAATCGCGACAACAGCGCCGACAGCCGTTTTTCGGAGGCCGAGCGTGGACTGGGTGGCCCGGTGCCGTGGGAGAATATCGGCGGCCGGGCGGAGTTCATCACCTTCTCGCTCGACGGCACGACCAGCCTGAACCCGGCGACGTGGTTCAGCTCGTTCCGCAGTGGCCGGGCCGGCACCTCGCTGGTCCCGGCCCGGGGCGACGGGCAGTGAGCGGCTACACGCTCTACGACTATCACCGATCCTCGGCGGCGTACCGCGTCCGCATCGCGCTGAACCTGAAAGCGGTCGAGTGGCAGGGGGTGCCGGTGTCGCTGCTCAAGGGTGAGCAGCGCTCGCCCGAGCATCTGGCGCGCAGCCGCCAAGGACTGATCCCCGCGCTCGACATCGGCGGCGGCACGATGCTGACCCAGTCGCTGGCGATTCTCGACTGGCTGGACGCCACGCATCCGGAGCCGCGGCTATTCCCCGCCGACCCGCTGGAGCGCGCCCGCGCGATGGCGCTGGCGCTGGTGATCGTCGCCGACATTCATCCGATCGACAATCTGCGCGTGTTGGAGCGGCTGGAGGCGCAGTTCGGCGCCGATGTTGCCGCCAAAGCCGACTGGTATCGCCACTGGATTGCAGAAGGGCTGGGGGCGCTGGAGGCGGCGGCGCCCGAGCACGGCTTTTTCGGTGGTGAGACGCCGGGGGTGGTCGACTGCTGCCTCGTGCCGCAACTCTACAATGCGCGTCGGTTCGAGCTCGACCTGTCGCCCTGGCCGAAGCTGGTCGCGATCGATGCGCGGGCGGCCGGGCTGCCCGCGGTGGCGGCGGCGCACCCCGATGCGGTGGCGCCGGTCGCATGACGCTGGCGACTACGGGCGCGAACGGGTAGGACGTCGCGCGACATGGTAAGTGATGCCGAAGCTGCGGGCGCGCGTCCCGACCTTGCCGGGCTGGAGCCGCTCGACCGGTCGCGCCCGCGCTGGCCGCGGATTCTGGGGGCGATCCTTTCCGGATTGATGATCCTCGGGCTGGCGTGGGAGCTGTTCGACCATGGCTGGGCCGGGGTCGAACTGGCCGCGCCGGATTCGCCGTGGTTCTACCTGTTCTTCGCGCTCGCCTATTTTGCGCCGCCACTATTCGACTTCATCATCTTCCGGCGCCTGTGGCGGCTGCCGTTCGACGGGTTCGGGGCGCTGGTGCGCAAGCGGATCGCGAACGACGTGGTCATCGGCTATTCGGGCGACGTGTTCTTCTATGCCTGGGCCCGCGCCCGGTTGAAGATGGTGACGGCGCCGTTCGGCGCGGTGAAGGACGTGACGATCCTGTCGGGTATTGCCGGCAATATCGTGACGGTCGGCATGCTGGGCGTAGCGCTGCCCTTCGCGTTCGAACTGTTTCCGCCGGCGCAACTCCGGATGCTGGCATGGTCGTCGGCGGTGGCGGTCGGGATTTCGGGCGTGCTGCTGCTGTTCTCGCGCCGGGTCTTTTCGCTGCCGGGCGCCATGCTGCGCTGGATTTTCGGCGTGCATTGCGCGCGTCTGGTGCTCGGATCGCTGGCGTTCGGTATTGCCAGCTATTTCGCGATGCCCAATGTCTCGATCACCTGGTGGCTGTTCCTTGCTGCGGGTCGACTGGTCGTGGCGCGCCTGCCGCTGTTGCCGAACAAAGACCTTCTTTTCGCCAACTTCGCGATTATGTTTATCGGGCATGGCGAAGCCCTGTCCGACCTGGTCGCATTCATCGCGACCCTCACCCTGTTCACGCACGTGGTGCTGATGGCGGCATTCGGGCTTCCTGCGCTCGCAAGGAAAGAATGATGAAATTGCCCCTGACGCTGCTCGGTGCGGCGTTGCTCGCGGCCAGTCCCGCCGCCGCCCAGTCGATCGGCAGCGATGCCGCCGCGTGCAATGCGAACCAGGGGCCGGCGATCCGCGTCAACGTGGTAGGGCTGAAGGACCGCACCGGCCGGCTGAAGCTGGAACTCTATCCGGCGAACGACGACGATTTCCTGAAGGACGACCGCGACCTGCGCAAGGAGGGCAAGTTCTTTCGCCGGGTCTGGGCCACCATGCCCCAATCCGGCGCGGTGCAGTTGTGCATCCGCGCGCCGTCGCCCGGCCGCTATGCGCTGTTGTTCACCCATGACCGCGACGGGCGCAACAAGTTCAATTTCATGCGCGACGGGGCGGGCTTTCCGGGGCCGGCAAAGCTCGGCCGTGCCCGCCCGAAGCTGGCGCAGGCGATCGTCACCGTGCCCGCCGGCGTCACGACCACGACGGTGCGCGCCCAGTATCTGCGCGGGCTGGGCGGTTTCGCCCCGCTCGACTGAGCCGAACCCCCGATGCGCGTCGTCGACGTCAACGAATTCTACTCGCCGACCGGCGGGGGGGTCCGCACCTATATCGACCACAAGATGACGATCATGGCCGAGCTGGGCCATGAACTGATCGTCATCGCCCCGGCCAAGGAGAATGCGGTCGAGGAGCGGCCCGGCGGCGGGCGCATCCATTGGGTCAAGGCGCCGACGCTGATCCTCGACCCCAATTACGGCATCTTCGTGCGCGGCGGGGCGATCCATGCCCTGCTCGACGAACTGCATCCCGATGTGGTCGAGGCGTCGAGTCCGTGGCGCCCCGCGACCATCGTCGCCGACTGGCCCGGCCATGCGGTGAAGGTGTACTTCGCGCATAACGACAATGTCGGCGCCTATCCGCTGCGCTGGTTCGAACGGATGGCGAGCCGCGAACGGATCGAGGAGGCGTTCATGTGGTGGACGCGCTACATGGCGCGCTACCTCGACAAGATGGACGCGTTCGTCACCAACGGCCCGGCGCTGGAAAAGCGCCACGCCGCGCGTGGGCTGACCGTCCATGCGTCGATGCCGCTCGGCATCCAGCGCGGGTTCTTTTCACCCGAGCATCGCGACGAGCAGTTGCGGGCATCGCTGCTCGACCAGCTCGGCCTGCCGCCCGAAGGGCATCTGCTGCTGGGGCTGGGGCGACACCATGCCGAGAAACGCTGGCCGATGATCTTCGACGCGGTCGAGATGGCGGGCGAGCATCTGCCCGTCGGGATGATCCAGATCGGCAGCGGGGTGCATACCCGGCGCCTGGAACACCGGTTGAAGAACAGCCCGCATATCAAGCTGTTCCGCCCGGTCTATGACCGCGTCCGCCTCGCGCGGATCATGGCCAGCTGCGACGCGCTGATCCACGGATCGGATGCCGAGCCGTTCGGGCTGGTCGGGCTGGAGGGGCTGGCATCGGGCCTGCCGTTGATCGTGCCGGACGAGGGTGGCTGTGCCGAGATCGCCGAGCCGGCATTCGCCGAAACCTATGCCGCGCGCGATCCGCGCTCGGCGGCGGATGCGATCGAGCGGATGTTCGCGCGGGACTATGACGTGGTCAAGGCGGCGGCGAATGAAGCGGCGGCGCGGGTCCGGACCGACCGCGACCATGCGGTCGACCTGATGCGCTATTATGAGGGGTTGGTGGCGGAGAAGGCGCAGCGGTTCCCGGAGTGGTTCGCGAAGTAATCGATACTCGGTTCTGGACGTCACCCCAGCGAAGGCTGGGGTCTTTTGCGGCTCCTGCTGCGCGCCGTCACCAAGAGATCCCAGCCTTCGCTGGGATGACGCCCGTTGCTCGGAATCAGCTGAGCGACTTCCCCACCTGTTCCAGCATATCCTTCGACAGCCCCGGCACCGACAGGATCCGGTCGAGCTGCGCCCGCATCAATTCCCCGCGCGTGCGGTCGAACCGGCGCCAGCGGCCGAGCGGTGGCAGCATCTTGGCGGCGGTCTGCGGATTGATCCGGTCGAGTGCGATCAGCTGGTCGGCGAGGAACCGGTATCCGGCACCGTCGGCGCGGTGGAACGCCTTCTGGTTCATGCTGAACGCGCCGATCAGCGCGCGGGCACGGTTGGGGTTGGTGAGCGTAAAGTCGCGATGCCCGGCCAGCTCCTCGACCTGCTCGAACGTATCGGCACGGGTCGACAGCGCCTGGGTGGTGAACCATTTGTCCAGCACCAGCGGATTGTCGCGGTAGCGGTTGTAGAAGATGTCGAGCGCGGCGATCCGGTCGTCGGAGTCCGAATTGACCAGCGTCATCAACGCGCCCTGACGGTCGGTCATGTTGTCAGCCTGCTCGAACTGGGCAAAGGCGATCGCGTCGGCGTCGCTCGCCCCCGATGCGGCGATATAGCCGAGCGCCACGGTGCGCAGCCGCCGCTTGCCCTTGGCATCGGGAGTATATTCGAACGCATCCGCCTCCGTCGCGGCATAGGCGGCGCGCCATTCGGGCAGCAGCGCCCGGCCGATATCGCTGCGCAGCGCCTCACGCGCGGCAAAGATCGCGTCGGGATCGACCACGCCCATCTGGTCGCCGATGAAGCTGTCCGAGGGTAGCAGGACCGCTTCCGCGACGAACGCCCGGTCGAGGCGGTCGTCGGCCAAGGTGTTGGCGATGGCGTCGATCACCGCCGCGTGATCGCCATGGCCGCTGGCGACCGAGGCGACCAGCGTGTCGAGCATCAGCTGCTGCATCGCTTCGTAGCGGGCGAAGGGATCGTCGTCGTGCGCGCTGAGGAACGCAAGGTCGGCCGACGTCCGATCGGTCTCCACGATCACCGGCGCCGAGAAACCGCGATTGATCGACAGCACCGGGCGTTCGGTGACCGTTTCGAAAGTGATCGTCGCCGCGTCCTGATCGAACAGGAACAGCCGTTCGTCGCTCAAGGGACGGCCGGTTTCCGCACCGAACAGGCGGAGTTTGAGCGGCAGCACCATCGGTTGCTTGGTCTGCTGGCCCGGCGTCGGCGGCACCGCCTGGCGCAGCGACAGCGTGGCGCGACCGCCGCCGGGGAAATGTTCGAGCGTCGCGGACACGCGCGGCGTGCCGGCCTGTTCGTACCAGCGGCGGAAGGCGGACAGGTCGACGCCCGACGCATCCTCCATCGCCACCACGAAATCCTCGCAGGTCGCCGCCGTCCCGTCATGGCGGCTGAAATACAGGTCGGTGCCGGCGCGGAACGCGACCGGCCCGAGGATCGTCGCGATCATCCGCACGACCTCCGCGCCCTTGTTATAGATGGTCGCGGTGTAGAAGTTGCTGATCTCCTGATAGGCGTCGGGCCGGATCGGATGGGCGAGCGGCCCGGCATCCTCGGGGAATTGCGACGCGCGCAGGGATCGCACATCCTCGATCCGCTTGACCGCGGCCGACCCCTGATCGGCGGAGAATTGCTGGTCGCGCAGGACGGTGAAGCCTTCCTTCAGCGACAGCTGGAACCAGTCGCGGCAGGTGACGCGATTGCCCGACCAGTTGTGGAAATATTCGTGCGCGACGACGGCGGCGATCCCATCATAGTCGTAATCGGTCGCGGTATCGGGGTCGGCGAGGATGTAGCGGCTGTTGAAGATGTTCAGCCCCTTATTTTCCATCGCCCCGAAATTGAAATCGTCGACCGCGACGATGTTGAACACGTCGAGATCATATTCGCGGCCATAGACCCGCTCGTCCCATGCCATCGAGGTCTTGAGCGCGCGCATCGCATGGTCGGTCTTCGCCAGATCGGGCGCCCGGACCCAGATGCCGAGCTGCACCTCGCGGCCCGAAGCGGTGACGAACTGCGCGCGATTGGCGACGAGGTCGCCGGCGACCAGCGCGAAGAGGTAGCTCGGCTTGGGGAAGGGGTCCGACCATTCCGCCCAGTGGCGGCCGTCGCCCAGATCGCCGGACGCGACCGGATCGCCATTGGCGAGCAGTACCGGTAAGCGCGCCTTGTCCGCGACCATCCGCACCCGGTAGCGGCTGAGGATGTCGGGCCGGTCGGGGAAGAAGGTGATGCGGCGGAAGCCCTCCGCCTCGCACTGGGTGCACAGATTCCCGCCCGAGGCGTAGAGGCCCATCAGCTGGGTATTCGCCTGCGGTTCGATGACGACTTCGGTAGTGATTTCATGGGTGTCGCCCGGCAGGTCGAGCACCAGCGCGCCATCCTCCAGCCGCCAATCATTGTGTGGCGTGCCGTCGACCAGCACCGATCGCGGCGTCAATCCGTCGCCGTCGAGCCGCAGCGGGCCGTCGCCGTTGCGGGTCACCGACAGCGTGGCGGTCACGCGGGTCGCCTGCGGGTCGAGATCGAAATCCAGCGCGATTTCCGGCACATGCCATGCCGGCGGGCGATAATCGCTGCGGCGGATGACGGGCGGGGTCATCGGGGTACGCGTCGCATCGACCATCATCTTCCTCGACTCTCAATCATGGCGGCACCCGCGTTGCGCGGGGCCACGGCACAAGCTACGCCTGTATCTATGGTCGCTTGTCGAAGGATTCCAATGTTCCGTCCAGCCTTGTTGCTCGGTCTTCTCATCAGCACCGCCGCCATCGCGCAGGATGCGCCGCCGGTTGCCGCTCCCGCCGCCCCCACCGCCGCGGAAAGCCAAGCGCGCAATGCCGAGCTGAACGCCGTCCTGCCGCCGGCACAGGCGGCGATGAAGGCGCATGTCATGTTCCTGGCGAGCGACGCGATGCGCGGCCGCGACGCCGGCTCGCCCGAATATGATATCGCCGCCAATTACGTCGCGTCGCAATTCTATGCGGCGGGGCTGCGCCCGGCGGGCGACGATGGCAGCTATCTAGAGAAGGTGCCGCTGATCAAGGTCGGCCCGGCGGACATGGGCAAGCTGAGCCTCAACGGGCAGGCGCTGACCTTCGGCCAGGATTATCTGCCGGGGGTCAATCCGGCGTCGGCGGAGACGACGCTGGCGGCGCCGGTGGTCTATGTCGGGTACGGCGTGTCGTCGCCGACCCGCGACGACTATGCGGGCCTCGACGTGCGCGGCAAGATCGTGGCGGTGGTGCGCGGGGCGCCCAGCGGACTCGACACCGAGGAAGCGGCGCATTTCGGCGGCCTGCCGACCAAGGCGGCGATCGCCAGGGCAAAGGGCGCGGTCGGCATCATCGCGCTCCAGACCCCGGAGGTTTCCGCGCGGATGCCGATGGCCAAGACCGTCGCCACCGCCCAGCCGACCAGCGTCACCTGGGCCGAGGCCGACGGCAAGGGGCACATCATCGGCGGCGGCGTGCCGACGCTGGCGACGCTGAGCGCGGCCGGTGCCGAAAAGCTGTTCGCCGGATCGGGCACCAGCTGGGCCAAGGCGGCGAGCGCGCTGTCGGGCAAGGGCAAGTTCCGCGGGCTGGCGCTGAAGCCGCGTCTCGACGTGGCGATCAAGACGGTCACCACCCCGCTGCCGAGCTACAACGTCGCCGGCATCCTGCCGGGCAGCGATCCGGCCGTCGCGCCGGAAACGGTCATCCTGTCGGCGCATCTCGACCATGTCGGGGTCGGCACGCCGAACAAGAAGGGCGACACGATCTATAACGGGGCGATGGACAATGCGGTCGGCATCGCCTCGCTGATCGAGGAGGCCAAACGGTTCAAGGCGGCGGGCAAGGCGCCGCGCCGCTCGATCCTGTTCCTGGCGGTCACGGCGGAGGAGAAGGGGCTGGTCGGTTCCGATTACTTCGCCAACAATCCGACGATCGGAAAGGCGCGGATGGTCGCCAACGTCAATCTCGACATGCCGATCATCACCTACAAGTTCAGCGATGTCATCGCGTTCGGCGCGGTACGATCGAGCCTGGGCGACATCGTGAAGCGTGCGGCGGCGACGGCGGGCGCGACCTTCTCGCCCGATCCGATGCCCGACATGGCGCTGTTCGTGCGGTCGGACCATTATCGGTTCGTGCAGCAGGGCGTGCCGTCGGTGTTCCTGTGGCCGGGCACGTCGGGGCCGGGCAAGGCGGCGGTCGATGCGTTCTTCGCCAATAATTACCACCAGCCGTCGGACGAGGTGGTGCAGAGCCCGCCGATCGATTGGGAATCGGGCGAACGCTTCATCAACGTCAATTACCAGATCGCCCGCGACATCGCCGACGCCCCCCAGCGGCCGGCGTGGAACAAGGGCGATTTCTTCGGCACGCTGTATAACGGGTACGGCGCGAAGTAACTCCGGCTAGCCACGTCATCCCGGCGAAGGCCGGGATCCAAGGTTCCGCAAGCGCCGAAGCGTTCGGTTATGCGGCACGGTGGATCCCGGCCTTCGCCGGGATGACGAATTGGGATGACGTGATTGAGGATTTTCATGCGCCTTCTTCCGCTTGCACTGTTGCTGGCATCCACGGGCGCGCTCGCCCAGACCGCACCGCTGACGCCCGAAGAGGCGGCGATGCGGGCGCATGTCGCGTTCCTGGCATCCGACGACATGAAGGGCCGGGCGCCCGGTACGCCCGAATATGATCGTGCCGCCGCCTATGTCGCCGAGCAGATGCGCGCCGCCGGCCTGCAACCGGCGGGCGACAACGGCACCTATCTGCAGAGCGTGCCGCTCGCCTCCGCCGTGCCGGCAGGGAAGGGGAGCCTGACCGCCGCCGGGCGGCCGGCACTGACCTTCGGCAGCGATTATCTGACCTCGACCAGCTTCCTCGAACCCGATTTCCGCCGGTCGGGTGAGGTGGTGTTCGTCGGGCGCGGCGTGGTCGATGCGGCGAACGGCATCGACGATTATGCCGGGCTGGACGTGGGCGGCAAGATCGTCGCCTATCTCTACGGCGCGCCGGCCAGCCTGCCGAGCGAGATCCGCGCGCATCTGGCGAGCGGCGATACCAAGCGGGCGACGGCGGCGGCCAAGGGCGCGATCGGCGTGATCCAGATCGAGAATACCGAACAGACGCATCGCTATCCCTTCAGCTATCTGATGTCGGTCTATCGCAGCCCACGCATGACGTGGGTCGGCAAGGACGGGCGTCCGCATGTCGCGGGTAGCGGCGCGCCGTCGGTCGCGTCGCTCAGCGCGGCGGGTGCGGCCAAGCTGTTCACCGGATCGGCGCTCGACTGGGCCGCGGTGGTGAAGGCGGATGCCGCCGGACAGGCGATGCCGCGCGGCGCCACCGGCGTGCGGGTGTCGACGAAGCAGCGCTCCAGGGTGACGCGCTTCACCAGCAGCAACGTCGTCGGCGTGCTGCCGGGCAGCGATCCGGCGCTGAAGGGCGAATATGTCGCGCTGTCGGCGCATCTCGACCATATCGGCATTTCGACCGACCCGACCCTGCCCAAGGGCGCGGACCGCATCAACAACGGGGCGATGGACAATGGCGTCGGCACGGCGGCGATGATCGAAGTGGCGAAACAATTCGCCGCCGACGCGCGCAAGCCCCGCCGCAGCCTGATCTTCGTCAGCGTGACGGCCGAGGAGAAGGGGCTGATCGGCAGCGAATATTTCGCGCTGCACCCGACCGTGCCCCAGGGGGCCATCGTCGCCGACGTCAATCTCGACATGCCGATCCTGTCCTATCGCTTCGAGGACATGGTCGCGATCGGCGCCGACCATTCGACCGTGGCGCAGGCGGTGGCGCGGGCGGCGGGCAAGCGCGGGATTGCGCTCAGCCCCGATCCCGAGCCGGAAGAGGCGATCTTCGTGCGGTCCGACCATTACAGCTTCGTCAAGGCGGGGATTCCGGCGGTGTCGCTCGACACCGGATGGAAGGGGCCGGGCAAGGCGGCGGTCGCCGATTTTCTGGAGCATCGCTATCACCAGCCGGGCGACGACATGAACCAGACATTCGACTGGACGGCGGGGCGGGTGTTCGTTGCGATCAACCACGATATCGCGCTCGACCTGGCCGATGCGGATGCGCGGCCGCGGTGGAACAAGGGCGATTATTTCGGGGTGTTGTATAACGGCTATGGGGCGAAGTGAGCCTGAGCGGCCCGCTGCCGTACCCCCGCGCAGGCGGGGGTCCAGAGCCAGGCAGGACGCCGTTTCGATCGTAATCCTGGACCCCCGCCTGCGGGGGTACGGCGTAGCTGGAGTATCGCTGTGCGCCTGCTGATCTTCGGGTTGGGATATACGTCGCGGGCGATTGCGGCGCGGCTGGAGCCTAGGGGCTGGCGGGTCGTGGGCACGACGCGGGACGGGCGCGACGGCAGCATCGCCTTTGCCGACCGCGACCGGGTGCGGTTCGAGGCGGAACAGGCGACCGCGATCCTGTCCAGCGTGCCGCCGGACAAGGACGGCGATCCGGTGCTGGAACGGTATCGCGACGTGCTGGGCGGGCGGACGCTCGCCTATCTGTCGTCGACCGGGGTGTATGGCGATGCCGGCGGCGGCTGGGTCGATGAGAGTGCGCCGATCGCCGGGCGGCGGGCGAACCGCAATGCGGCGGATGCGGCATGGCTGGCGCTGGGGGCGCGGGTGTTCCGGCTCCCGGGCATCTATGGGCCGGGACGATCGCCCTTGGAGCGGGTGGCGGCGGGGGAGGCGCACCGGGTCGATTGTCCGGGACAGGTGTTCAGCCGGGTGCACGTGGCGGATGTTGCCAAAGGTGTGGCGTATGGCCTCACAAAACCGGCAGGATCGTATAACGTATCCGATAATCTGCCGGCGTCGCAGAACGAAGTGGTGGAATATGCCGCGCGGCTGCTGGGCGTGGCGCCGCCGCCGTTCGTGCCCCTGGAGACGCTGAGTCCGATGGCGCGGGCCTTTTATGGCGAGAACCGGCGGGTGGCGAACGGCAAGGCGAAGCGGCTGCTGGGCTGGGCGCCCGACTATCCCGATTACCGGTTCGGTCTGCGCGCCTTGAGCGCCACCACCAGCCCGGCCAAGGCCAGCGCCGCACCCGCCCCGGCGAGTGGCGACCAGCGATAATCTTCGAACAAAGTTGACAGCAGCATCGCGATGACCGGCACGACGACGCCGTTATAGGCCGCCTTGGCCGGGCCGATCGTGCGAATAAGCCCGTAATACAAGGTGAAGGCGACCGCCGAGGCGATGATGCCGAGGTAGAGCAGCCCGCCAACATAGGACCAGCGCCAGTCGAACACCGGCGGCCCGACGGTCAGGCTGGCATAGGCGGCGTCGATGGCGGCCCCGATCAGCATCGCGACGCCGAGCAGCGGCACCATCGGATAGGCCCGCGCGGTCGGTGTCGCCTGCATGACGTTGGCGACCGATGCCGCGAACACGCCGGCGAGCGCAATGCCCAGCCCCAGCACGACCGCCGGGCCGTTTTCGGGATGCTCGCGCGCTTCGTGGAGGAACAGCAGGGCGACGCCGGCCAGCGCGATCGCCGATCCGACCAGCAGCTGCCGCCCCATGCGCTGCCCGAGGAAAATGCGCGCGAGGATCGAATTGGGCACGACCAGCAGCGCATACATCAGCGCGACCAGCCCCGAGGTGACATATTGTTCGGAGCGGTAGACGAAATTGAAGTTGAGGCAGAATTGCGCAAGGCCAAGGCCGGCGGCGAACAGCCAGCCGCGCCGGTCGAGCCGCACCCGGTCGCCGCGCCACCAGCCCCAGGCGAGCATCGTCACGCCCGCGATGACGAAGCGATAGGTGACCGACCACGACGCCGGCACCACGCCCAATTGGTCGCGGATCACGATCCAGGTCGATCCCCAGATCAGCGTGACGATGGCGAAGGGGATCAGGACCGCCGGGGTCGCCGAACGCGGGGTGTCGCTCATAGCGCGGCGATCGCTTGTGCCAGCGGGGCGACGGTCGCCGCGTCCTGATCCCATGCCACCACCAGTCGCGCTTGTCCCACGCCCCAGTCGTAGAAATCGAACCCCTGCGCGCGCAGGGCGGCGGCTTCGTCGGCGGTAAGGCGCAGGAACACCTCGTTCGCCTCGACCGCATGGACCAGCCGGTCGCCCGCTGCCTGCGCCAGCATCGCCGCCCCGGCATTGGCGACGCGGGCATTGGCGAGCCAGACATCGCCGTCGAGCATCGCCAGCAGCTGCGCGGCGAGGAAGCGGCCCTTCGACGCGAGCAGCCCGGCACGCTTGCGGCGATAGCGGGCGACCTTGGCGAGTTCGGGGCGGAAGAAGACCAGCGCCTCGGCTGACATGCCGCCATTCTTGATGAAGCCGAACGACAGCGCGTCGACGCCCGCCTGCCACGTCACGTCGGCGGGGGTGCAGCCGAGATGGGCGATAGCGTTGGCGAAGCGGGCGCCGTCCATGTGCAGGCCGAGGTTGCGGGCCTTGGCGAGCGCGCCGATCGCGGCGACCTCGTCCGGGGTATAGACCCGGCCGGCCTCGGTCGCCTGGGTGATCGAGACGGCGTGCGGCTGCACCTGATGTACGTCGTCGCGGATGGTCGACAGGAAGGCGTCGATGGTCGGCGCGTCGAGCTTCGCGCCGTCGCCGTCCAGCAGCATCAGCTTGGCGCCATGGGTGTAGAATTCGGGGGCGCCGCCCTCGTCATTCTGGATGTGCGCTTCGGCGTGGCAGACGATGCCGCCATGCGGCGGGCACATCGCGGTCAGCGCGAGGCAGTTGGCCGCCGTGCCGCTCGGCACCCACAGCACCGCCACCTCGCAGCCGAACAGGTCGGCGAAGCGCGCGTCGAGGCGGCGGCTCAGCGCGTCGCCGTCATAGGCGGTGTCCTGTCCGTTCGCGGCGACGATCGCGTCGAGGACGGCGGGACAGGCGGGGGCGGCGTTGTCGGAAAAAAAGCGCATGCCAATGCCTTGGGCGGATCGGGGTTGGGGGTCAACCGGGGGTGCGGAGTCGTTCGCTATCCCGGCGCAGGGCGTGGCTCCGGCGCGCTGCCACATCCCCGCGCAGGCGGGGATCCAGGGTGACATGCGCAACGCTTCGGTCTGGCTGGCGCTGGCCCCCCGCCTGCGCGGGGGTGCGGTCGGTGAGACGTCGAGCTTCCGGTTCGACGGTCGCGGAAGAAGCGGGACCCCGGGTCGAGCCCGGGGTGGCGGGGGGGGGGGGTGCTTTCCCGCCATCGTCACTCCCGCGGAGGCGGGAGGCTATTGGCGCTGGCGTTCGGGATGGACGCGCCGGCGTTGCGTCTATGGATTCCCGCCTGCGCGGGAATGACGATAGGGACGCTATGAAGCGCCACATCCCCGCGCAGGCGGGGATCCAGGGTGACATGCGCATCGCTTCGGTCTGGCTGGCTCTGGACCCCCGCCTGCGCGGGGGTACGGTCGGTGGGAACGTCGAGCTTCAGGTTCGGCGGTCGCGGAAGAAGCGGGACCCCGGGTCGAGCCCGGGGTGACGGGGAGGGGGGCGGTGCTTCCCGCCATCGTCACTCCCGCGGAGGCGGGAGGCTATTGGCGCTGGCGTTCGGGATGGACGCGCCGGCGTTGCGTCTATGGATTCCCGCCTGCGCGGGAATGACGATAGGGACGCTATGAAGCGCCACATCCCCGCGCAGGCGGGGATCCAGGGTGACATGCGCATCGCTTCGGTCTGGCTGGCTCTGGACCCCCGCCTGCGCGGGGGTACGGTCGGTGGGAACGTCGAGCTTCAGGTTCGGCGGTCGCGGAAGAAGCGGGACCCCGGGTCGAGCCCGGGGTGACGGGGAGGGGGGCGGTGCTTCCCGCCATCGTCACTCCCGCGGAGGCGGGAGGCTATTGGCGCTGGCGTTCGGGATGGACGCGCCGGCGTTGCGTCTATGGATTCCCGCCTGCGCGGGAATGACGATAGGGACGCTATGAAGCGCCACATCCCCGCGCAGGCGGGGATCCAGGGTGACATGCGCATCGCTTCGGTCTGGCTGGCTCTGGACCCCCGCCTGCGCGGGGGTACGGTCGGTGGGAACGTCGAGCTTCAGGTTCGGCGGTCGCGGAAGAAGCGGGACCCCGGGTCGAGCCCGGGGTGACGGGGAGGGGGGCGGTGCTTCCCGCCATCGTCACTCCCGCGGAGGCGGGAGGCTATTGGCGCTGGCGTTCGGGATGGACGCGCCGACGTTGCGTCTCTGGATTCCCGCCTTCGCGGGAATGACGAGGGTGCGTTCGCCCTATTGCTCGTCCTCTTCCGGCGGGCGGCGGTCTTCGGGCGGGGGCGGTTCTTCCTCGCGGCGGCGGCGGTCGTTGGGGCCGATGCGGACCTGGCCGTCGCGGTCGAGCGAGACGTCGAAGCCCGGCCCCTCGATCGTCGGCGGCGCGTCGAACGGGTTGCCGAGCATGTCCTGTACCGCGTCGATCGCATTGTCGATCGGTTCGGGTTCGGGCGCCGCGACCGGCACCGGATCGCGCAGGTTCAGCGCCTGTCGCATGAAGTCGCGCCAGATGCGCGCGGGCAGGCCGCCGCCGGCCAGCCCCGGATTAGTGCTGTTGTCGTCATTGCCGAGCCACACCCCGGCGACGATCCCGCCGGCATAGCCGATGAACAGCGCGTCGCGATTGTCCTGCGTCGTGCCGGTCTTGCCGAACGCATCGACCGGCAGGTTGGCGGCGATGCCGGTTCCCTGTCGGATCGAGGCGGCGAGCAGGGTGCGCATCCCCTCCAGCTCGTCACGCGACAGCGTGCGCCGGGTCGAACGCAGCCGGTCGAGCCAGGTCGGTTCGTCCTGTTGCGCCAGGCCGCGCGGGATCACCGGTGCCTCGCCCGCCGCGATCGCGGCATAGGCGCTGGTCAGTTCGAGCAGCGACGTGGTCGAGGTGCCGAGCGCGATCGACGCTTCGTTGGCGATCGGCGTGGTGATGCCGAGGTCGCGGGCGGCGCGGATGACGTTCTTGACGCCGACTTCCTTGGTCAGGCGGGCGGCGGCGACGTTGCTCGACCGCTGGAACGCGCGTTCCAGCGTGATCGTGCCGAGATAG
This sequence comes from Sphingomonas sp. ABOLH, assembly GCF_003951715.1. Lineage (NCBI taxonomy): Bacteria > Pseudomonadati > Pseudomonadota > Alphaproteobacteria > Sphingomonadales > Sphingomonadaceae > Sphingomonas > Sphingomonas sp. ABOLH. The sequence goes on from NZ_QQWV01000038.1 coordinate 32,413, forward strand.
CGCCCGTCGCTGTTCTTGGGGCTCCATTCGCCGATGGTGACCGGTTCGTCGAGCACCTGGCTCTGCGGATTGAGGCCCGATCGCAGTGCGGCGAGATAGACGAACAGCTTGAAGGTCGATCCGGGTTGGCGCCGCGCCTGTACCGCGCGGTTGAACGGGCTGGCGGCGTAATTCTTGCCGCCGACCATCGCGATCACCCGGCCATCGGGGCGCATCGCGACGATCGCGACCTGGGTCTGGCGAAGGCCGGCGTTGCGCACCGCGCGTTCGGCGGCGCGCTGCATGCGGATTTCCAGCGTCGTCGTCACCTTGCGATCCGCGCCGACGCCGCCTTCGCGGTCGCGCGCCTGCGGCAGCACCCAGTCGGCGAAATAGGTGCCCGAGGGCAGGGTGCTGTTGCCGGTGACGCGCAGCACGGCGGGCTTGACGCGGTTCGCCTCGGCCGGGGTGAGGTAGCCCGCGTCCTCCATCGCGCCGACGACGACCGCCTGCCGCGCACGCGCGCCCTTCAGGTTGCTGGTCGGGGCGAGGCGCGAGGGCGCTTTCACAAGGCCTGCCAGCATCGCCGCCTGTCCGACGGTCAGGTCCTTGGGCGCGCGGCTGAAATAATGGCGCGCGGCGGCGTCGAGGCCGTACGCATTGTCGCCGAAATAGGCGTTCGACAGGTAACGAGACATGATCTCGTCCTTGGTCAGCCACGCCTCCAGCCAGAAGGCGATAAGCACCTCGCGAATCTTGCGCGCGGCGGTGCGGTCCGAATCGAGGAACGCGTTCTTCGCCAGCTGTTGCGTGATCGTGCTGGCGCCCTGCCGCACGCCGCCCGCCGCGGTGTTGGTCCACATCGCCCGCGCGATCCCGCGCGGGTCGATGCCCCAATGGGTGCGGAAGCGGCGGTCCTCGATCGCCATGAACGCTTCGGTGACGTGCGCGGGCAGCCTGGCCGCGTCGACCGGCTTGCCGATGTTCGCACCGCGCTCGGCGATCGGCGTGCCTTCCGCCGACAGCAAGGTGATCGACGGCGGGGCGGGCGGTTCGAGCGATTTGGACATCGGCGCGGTGAACGCGAGCCAGCCGATGGCGAGGATCAGCAGCAGGATGAACACGCCCAGCCCGCGCATGGCCCAGCGCAGCCACCAGCGAAGCGGGCGCCGCTTCCTTGCGGCGGGGGGGGCTTCGGGGGGCGGGGGCGGCGTGCCCGCGCCGGGGAAGCTGCGGTCATAATCCGCCAGCGCGTCGTCGAACGCGGCCAGCCGCCGGCGCCGCTCCAGTGCCTCGCCGGTCAACGGGGTCGACAGGCGGCCGATCCGGCTGGGATCGATCGGGCCGGAGGGCGGGGACGGGGGATCGTAAGCCATGGTACCGGCCGTGTATTACCGGTCTGATACAGCCTCGGCAAGCGGACTTGCGGTGGGGTGAGGGTGATGTTTTCGATCCAGCGTTGCCGGATGAGGGCGGTGCCGGCCCGCTCCCCCACCCGGCCACCCACACGGTATCCTCGATGGGTGGCCGGGTGGGGGAGCGGGCCGGCACCGCATCCGCCGTGAGGCGGACGAACATGCCGCACGGAACCGGCAGATGGCCCAAACGCTAAACGCCGGCAACGACAGGAGAATCGCCGTGGACGACGATCGTATCTGGAATTTCGAGGAAAGCCTGTGGACCGCCGACGCGGCGCATTACGAGGAATCGGTCGACGACGCATGCCTGATGGTGCTGCCGACGCCGCCGTTCGTGTTCACGGGGCAGCAGGCCATCGACGCGGTCAAGGACACGCCGCGCTGGGAACAGGTGTCGCTGACCGAGCGCCAGGTCGCGCGGCCGCAGGAAGGGCTGATCGTCGTCGCGTACAAGGCGGAGGCGCACAAGGGAGGCGAGGCGTACACGGCGTACTGCACCTCGACCTATCGTTGGATCGAACATGGCGTGTGGACGGTGGTGCAGCACCAGCAGACTCCGCCGCTGACGTCGAAGGGCGAATAGACCGCGACGCCAAATCGTCACCCCGGGTCAAGCCCGGGGTGACGTTGAGTTTGGCGGTAGGTCGACGCCGGCTGTGACGCGTGGCGGCGTGAACGTCATCGGATCATGACCGGTCGCCGGACGATGTACCTTCGATACGCGACCTTCCGCCCGCATCCGGCGGTCGGCATCGTTCCAGTCGGGTAGCGTCGCATCGTCCTGTACCCAATGCACGATGCTCGCCTGATCGCACCAGCGCATCAGTTTCGGCATCGCGCGACGGTGCGGCCCGGCGGTCATGTACGCACGCATCGACGCAGCATCGTCCCACGCGGTCATCGTCCAATAGGTCTGGCGACGATCGGCCAGCATCCGCCCGCCGCGATAGCCCTCGGCGCGCCTTACCTGCCGCGCGCTCAACCACGTATCGATCAGGAACGCCGGCAGGAAGCGCGCGGACCGGATGCGCAGCCGGGTGATGCTGACGAAGGTCACGCCTCCAGCTCGACGTCCCAGTAGAGCCAGTCGTGCCAGGTTTCGTGCAGATGGTTGGGCGGGAAGCGGCGGCCCTGTTCCTGCAGCTGCCAGCTGGTCGGGCGGATCGGCTGGACATGGAGCGGCATCGCCGCCTGTTTGGGCGTCCGGCCGCCCTTGCGCAGGTTGCACGGCGCGCAGGCGGTGGCGACATTTTCCCAGGTCGTCCGCCCGCCTTGCGCGCGGGGTACGACGTGATCGAAGGTCAGGTCGTGGGTCGCGCCGCAATATTGGCAGCTGAACCGGTCGCGCAGGAACAGGTTGAAGCGGGTGAAGGCCGGGAATTCCGACGGCCGCACATATTGCTTGAGCGCGATGACCGAGGGCAGCTTGATCCGTGCGGTCGGGCTGCACACTTCGCGGTCATATTCGGCGACGATATCGACCCGGTCGAGGAATACGGCCTTTACCGCCGTCTGCCACGGCCACACGCTGAGCGGATAATAGCTCAACGGCGTATAGTCCGCGTTGAGCACCAGCGCGGGGCAGCCATCGGGATGGCGGAGGCGATCGGGATGGTACATGAAGTCCCCCTCGCGTAAACGTCGGCGCCGATATGATCGGCAACGATGACGCGGACATGACAGCACGGCGCGATACCCAAAGTCAAACCGGCGAGGTCGTCACCCGGTTCGCGCCCAGTCCTACGGGCGCGCTGCACGCGGGCCATGCGGTTGCGGCGATCGCGGCGCATGACCGGGCGCGGACGGCGGGCGGGCGGTTCCTGCTGCGGATCGAGGATATCGATACCGGCCGCAGCCGGCCGGAGCATGTCGCGGGCGTCCTGCGCGATCTGGAATGGCTGGGGCTGGCATGGGACGGGGAGGTCGTGTTCCAGTCGCATCGGATGGCGCGCTATGCCGATGCGCTCGACCGGTTGCGGGTAGCGGGCCTCGTCTATCCGTGTTTCTGCACCCGCGCCGATATCGCCCGCGAACTGGCGGCGAGCGCGTCGGCGCCGCATGGGGTCGATGGCGCGGTCTATCCGGGGACATGCCGCGCGATCCCGCCGGAGGTCGCCGCCGCGCGGCTGGGCGAGCCGCATGCGTGGCGGATCGATATGGCGCGGGCGGTGGCGCTGGCGGGGCCGCTGACATGGACCGACGAGCTGGCCGGCACGGTCGTGGCCGATCCGCTGGCACAGGGCGACGTGGTGCTGGCGCGCAAGGATGCGGGCACCAGCTATCATCTGGCGGTGACGGTGGACGATGCGGCGCAGGGGGTGACCCATGTCGTGCGTGGGCTGGACCTGTTCGCCGCGACGCATATCCACCGGTTGTTGCAGGCGCTGCTCGACCTGCCGGTGCCGGTGTGGCGGCACCACCCGCTGCTGCTGGGACCGGACGGGCAGCGGCTGGCCAAGCGCAACGGTGCGCCGACGCTGGCGGCGCTCCGGGACGGGGGCGTCGACGGGCGGGCGTTTGCCGATGATCTGCGGGCCGGTCGACTCCCCATTGGCTTTGCGCTGGCAAGTGCTTAGCTTGGCGTCATGAACACCTTCCTGGTCCTGTTGCTGATCGCGGCGATGATCGCGGTCGTCGTCGCGTTGATACGCGGCATCGTGTCGTTCCTGGCGCAGGGCAGCGCCGAGGCGCGGGGCGAGGGGCCGAGCGAACATGCGCTGAAATCGAACAAGATGATGCAGGCGCGCGTGCTGTTTCAGGCGATCGCGATCCTGATCGTCGTCGTGCTGCTGTTCTTCGCCGGACGCACCTGACCACGACGATGGTGAAGCTGACCAAGATCTACACCCGCACCGGCGACGGCGGGACCACCGGGCTGGTCGACGGATCGCGCGTGGCGAAGGACGCCGCGGTGATGCAGGCGATCGGCGATGTGGACGAGGCCAATTCGGCGCTGGGCGTCGCCATCGCCGCGCTTGTCCACCATCCCGACACTACGCACGTGCTCAACATCAGAGACCGTGTGGTAGATGTGGGGGTGCGACTAGACAGCGAGGCTCCGACAGACTCGGCGCTGCGGAC
>NZ_QQWV01000039.1:0-36163 GCF_003951715.1 Sphingomonas sp. ABOLH
GACCTGTACTACCGCCGCGCTCATGTCGTCGGGCGTGGGTTCGGGGATTTCGAGGACCAGCGTGTCGCTGTCGGCAAAGGCGTCCGCCACCGCGCCGGTCAGCCACGGCGTTCCCGGCCGCAATTGATGCACCGTGCCGAACAGCCAGATCACCGTATCGGCATCGCGCGCGACCCAGAGCGCCGGCATGAGTATCGGCGGGGCCGCGACCGGGCTGGCGAGCGACAGCCAGCCGAACAGTGCGGCGACGATCCGCGCGATCATCCGCGCAGGTGCTGGACGATGCGGGTCGCGACCAGCGCGGCGATGGCGACGGCCCAGCCGATCATCGCCGGATTGGGCAGCGCCAGCGGTTTCGCCGCGAGCGACAGGACCGGCAGCGCGACCAGCGCGGCGATTCCTGTGACGGCCGCCGCCTCCGTCATCTGCCGCCGCTCGACCTCATCGGCATTGCGCCAGATCCGCAGGTTGAAGACGAGCGCGCCGAGCAGCGCGATGCCGATGGCGATATAGCCGGCATGGTCGCGGGTGCGGATCGCGCGCGCAGGGTCGGCGACCTCGCTATACCCCTCGACGATGCCCAGCACGAAGGTCGTGACCAGCGGTGCCAGCGCGACGACGGCGATGGCCGCCGCGACCCAGATCCATCGCCGCCGGCGGCGCTGTCGTTCGCGGGCGGCGCCCCAATCCTCAACCATCGACGTCATCCTCGAAAATCTGTTCGATCGGCAGGCCGAACAACCGGCTCATGCGGAAGGCGAGCGGGAGCGACGGGTCGTGCTTGCCGGTTTCGATCGCATTCACCGCCTGACGCGATACGTCGAGCCGCCCGGCCAGTTCGGCCTGGCTCCAGTCGCGTTCGGCGCGCAGAATCTTGAGCCGGTTCTTCACGAACCGCTCACCGCCACGATAGCGATACCGCCGCATCGCCGAGTTGGGCGGCGAAGGAAATGCCGCTGGTCGGCGCGGGGGGCGGTGTGGGCCGTTCGTTGCGGTCGGCGGCCATTGCGGCGACGGCTGCGCACAGCGCGACGACGAACAGCGTGTAGCCTTGGGTGTCGGGGCGGGGCATCGCAGTGACCTTCCATGTCAACGATCAGCGACAATGTGTCGTGTTTACCTGACTATGTATCCGCCGATTCGTGCTTTGTGTCAATGCTACCTGACACGATGTCGGTTTAACCTGACATGCGGTTCGCTTGACCGGCGATCGGCGATGCGGCTAGGCGCGGGGCATTCCTGCATTCAAAGGCGAAACCATGGCCGCCCCGCTCAGCTTCCAGAAAATGATCCTGACGCTCCACGATTACTGGAGCGACAAGGGCTGCGTCATCCTGCAACCCTATGACATGCGGATGGGGGCGGGGACGTTCCACCCGGCGACGACGCTGCGCGCGCTGGGGCCGGAGCCGTGGAACGCGGCGTTCGTCCAGCCGTCGCGCCGGCCGACCGACGGGCGCTATGGCGAGAACCCCAACCGGCTGCAGCATTATTACCAGTATCAGGTGATTTTGAAGCCGTCGCCGCCGAACCTGCAGGAGCTGTATCTGGGGTCGCTGGCGGCGATCGGGATCGACTTCACGCAGCACGACATCCGCTTCGTCGAGGACGATTGGGAATCGCCGACGCTGGGCGCATGGGGGCTGGGCTGGGAAGTATGGTGCGACGGGATGGAAGTCACCCAGTTCACCTATTTCCAACAGATGGGCGGGTTCGACTGCAAGCCGGTCGCGGGCGAGCTGACCTACGGCCTTGAACGGCTGGCGATGTACATCCAGGATAAGGACAGCGTGTACGACCTGGCGTTCAATGACGCTGCTGAGGGGAGGGGGGGCGTCACCTATGGCGACGTGTTCCTCGAAAACGAGCGCCAGATGTCGAAGTGGAATTTCGAGGTCGCCGATACCGATGGCCTGTTCGACCTGTTCAAAAAGGCGGCGGCCGAGTGCGAGAATGCACTGGCCAACGACGTGCCGATCGCGGCCTATGAACAGGCGATCGAGGCGAGCCATGTGTTCAACCTGCTGAACGCGCGCGGCGTGATCTCCGTCGCCGAGCGGCAGGCCTATATCGGCCGCGTGCGTGATCTGGCGAAGGCCAGCTGCGCGAAGTTCATCGAGACGCAGACGCCGACATGGCAGGCAAAGTATCCGGGGTGGGTGGCATGACCGATTTTCTGCTCGAACTGCGCAGCGAGGAAATCCCGGCGCGGATGCAGGCCAAGGCCCGTGAGGATCTGGCCAAGCTGTTCGTCGGGGAACTGGCGAAGGCCGGGATCGCCGCGCCGCGGATCACGACCTATGCCACGCCGCGTCGCTTGACGCTGATCGCGTATGACTTGCCCGAGGCTACCGAGCCGGTGCGCGAGGAAGTGAAGGGGCCGCGCGCCTCCGCCCCGCCGCAGGCGCTGGAAGGGTTTCTGCGCAAGACCGGGCTGACGCGCGAGGCGCTGACCGAGCGCGACGGCGTGTTGTTCGCGGTGACCGAAGTGCCAGGGCGCGAGACGGCGCAGGTGCTGGCGGCGGCGATCCCGGCGATCGTGCGTGGGTTCCCCTGGCCCAAGTCGATGCGCTGGGGCGCGGCGGCGCTCAGCCCGGAGTCCCCGCGTTGGGTGCGGCCGTTGCAGGGGATCGTCGCGCTGTTCGGTGGCGCGGTGGTGCCGTGCGAGGTCGCCGGTGTCACGAGCGGTGCGGAGACGATGGGGCATCGCTTCCATCACGGGGGGCCGGTGACGATCGCGTCGGCGGAGAGCTATGTCGAGACGCTGCGCGATGCCCATGTCATCGTCGACCAGAATGAGCGCGCGGCGATCATCGCGGTCGGCGCCAAGATGGCGGCGCAGGGTGCCGGGCTGACCTTGGTCGAGGATGAAGGGCTGCTGGCGGAGAATGCCGGGCTGACCGAATGGCCGGTGCCGTTGCTGGGGCGGTTCGACGAGGCGTTTCTCAGCGTTCCGCCCGAGGTCATCCAGCTGACCGCGCGGGTGAACCAGAAGTACTTCGTTTGCCGCGACGCGGAGGGCAAGCTGGCGAACGCGTTCGTCTGCACCGCCAATATCGATGCGGCGGACGGCGGCGAGCGGATCGTCGCGGGCAATGCTAAGGTGCTGGCGGCGCGGCTGTCGGATGCGAAATTCTTCTACGAAACCGATCTGAAGACGCGGCTGGAGGACCAGCTGCCCAAGCTCGAGAAGATCGTGTTTCATGAGAAGCTGGGCACGGTCGCCGACAAGGTCGAGCGGGTGGCGAAGCTGGCGCGGTGGCTGGTTGAAAGCGGCGTAGTAAAGCCCTCTCCCCTTCAGAGGAGAGGGTTGGGAGAGGGGGCTTCCACCGAAGCCTCGGCTCCTGCGGACAGCCCCCTCTCCCCGGCCAGTTCCGAGTCAACAGCGCCCCGCGCTGTTGAGGTTGTGCCGGGGGCACAACCGACCCGGAACTCCCCTGAAGGGGAGAGGGAGACGTTGGCCGATATGGCCGAACGCGCCGCGCGGCTGGCCAAGGCCGATCTGGTCACCGGCATGGTCGGCGAGTTCCCCGAATTGCAGGGGCTGATGGGCGGCTATTATGCCGCCGCGCAGGGCGAGCCGGCGGAAGTCGCCGAGGCGGTGCGCGATCACTACAAGCCGGTCGGGCAGGGGGATGACGTTCCGACCGCGCCGGTGACGGTTGCGGTGGCGCTAGCGGATAAGCTGGATACGATTGCCGGATTTTTCAGTCGTGGGATGAGGCCGAGTGGATCGAAAGATCCATTCGCTCTGCGCCGCTCCGGTATCGCAATTATCGCTTTGCTGACCCAAAACAAGCTGCGGGTGAATTTGAATGAGATACTCAATACAGCTTTAACTCAGTATATCATTGCTGGCGCCGTAAAGTCGGTTCCAGCCAACAGCGTTCGACTCAATGATGACGGTAAGATGATTCCGCCGGGACCTCTTGTCGGAAGCGAAGACGGTACCGCTGCGCAACTGTATCATGTTGGAGGGCGGTATATCGAGGTGGCGTTGAGTGCGTCAGACGCCAAAAAATTTAACGAGGATGTTGAAGTAGCTGGTCGACTTTTCGACAGCATTGATGAAATTATCGACTTCTTCGCCGACCGCCTGAAAGTCCAACAGCGCGAGGCGGGCGTCCGCCACGACCTGATCGACGCCGTCTTCGCGCTGGGCGGCGAGGACGATCTCGTCCGCCTGCTCGCCCGCGTCCATGCGTTGCAGGCGTTCGTCACGACCGAGGACGGGGCGAACCTGCTCGCGGGGTATAAGCGCGCGGCGAATATCCTGAAGAAGGAAGCGCCCGGCGCCAGCAAGCATATCCCCGAAACCGGCGAGGAAGATCCGCTTGCCATGGTCGAGGACCCCGACTTCGCGCCGGTCGTCGCCGAACTGGCGCGGACCGAGCGCGAGGCGCGCGACTATGATCGCGAGCCGGCCGAAGCGGCGCTGATCGCGGCGCTCGATGCAGCCGAGCCGCAGGCGGAAAAGGCGGTCGAGGCGGAGGATTTCGCCGGGGCGATGGCGGCGCTTGCGACGCTGCGCGCGCCGATCGACGCCTTCTTCACCGACGTCACGGTCAACGATGCCGACCCGCACAAGCGCACCGCGCGGTTGGCGCTGCTGGCACGGGTGCGCGATGCGGTGCACCGGGTCGCCGATTTTTCGAAAATCGAGGGCTGACCTATCGGTTTAACCCGTTTAACGGGGTGGGGAGCGGAGGGTGATTCGTCACACTCCGATGCTAACCCCGTGGCCGTCGGCCCGGATGGAAGGGAACGAGCATGACGCAGTATGTCTATCGGTTCGGCGGCGGGGTTTCGGACGGAGGGTCGGGCGACAAGACGCTGCTGGGCGGCAAGGGCGCGAACCTGGCGGAGATGGCGTCGATCGGGCTGCCGGTGCCGCCGGGCTTCACCATCGCGACGACGATGTGCACCCGCTATTACGAGGATGGCGAGACCTTCCCTGATTCGCTGCGTGACGAAGTCGCCACCGGCATCGCGCATATCGAGGGGATCACCGGCAAGCGCTTCGGCGACGAAGCCGACCCGCTGCTGGTGTCGGTCCGCTCAGGCGCGCGGGTGTCGATGCCGGGGATGATGGACACGGTGCTGAACCTGGGTCTCAACGACCGGACGGTCGAGGGGCTGGCGGCGGTGTCGGACGATGCGCGCTTCGCCTGGGACAGCTATCGCCGCTTCATCCAGATGTATTCGGACGTGGTGCTCGAACTCGACCATGGCCGGTTCGAGGAAGCGCTGGAGATCGCGAAGGAAGATCGCGGCTATTATCTCGACACCGACCTGACCGCCGACGACTGGCGGGCGCTGGTCGCGCAGTACAAGGACATCGTCGTCGAGCTGTGGGGCAAGCCGTTCCCGCAGGACGTGCACGACCAGTTGTGGGGCGCGATCGGCGCGGTGTTCGGGTCGTGGCAGGCGGACCGCGCCAAGGTCTATCGCCGGTTGAACGACATTCCCGGCGACTGGGGTACGGCGGTCAACGTGCAGGCGATGGTGTTCGGCAATATGGGCGACACGTCGGCGACCGGCGTGGCCTTCACCCGCGATCCGTCGACCGGCGCCAACGCCTATTACGGCGAATTCCTGATCAACGCGCAGGGCGAGGACGTGGTCGCGGGTATCCGCACGCCGCAATATCTGACCACCGCGGCGCGGGCGGCGGCGAACGCCAAGCCGCTGTCGATGGAAGAGGCGATGCCCGACGCCTATGCCGAGCTGGCGGCGGTGTTCGACCGGCTGGAGCGGCATTACCGCGACATGCAGGACATCGAATTCACGGTGCAGCAGGGCAAGCTGTGGATGCTGCAGACGCGGTCGGGCAAGCGCACCGCGAAGGCCGCGCTGAAGATCGCGGTCGACATGGCCGAGGAAGGGCTGATCAGCCGCGAGGAGGCGATCGCGCGGGTCGATCCGCAGGCATTGGACCAGCTGCTCCACCCGACGCTCGACCCGAAGGCGGCGCGCGACGTGCTGACCAAGGGGCTGCCGGCCTCGCCGGGGGCGGCGAGCGGCATCGCAGTGTTCGACAGCGACACCGCCGAGCGGCGTTCGAACGCCGGTGACGCGGTGATCCTGATCCGTACCGAAACCAGCCCGGAAGACATTCATGGCATGCATGCGGCGCGCGGCATCCTGACCGCACGCGGCGGCATGACCAGCCACGCCGCCGTCGTGGCGCGCGGCATGGGCCGTCCCTGCGTGTCGGGTGCGGGCAGCATCTCGATCGATGCCAAGGCGGGCGTAATGAAGGTCGGTTCGCGCGAAATCCGCGAGGGCGATATCGTCACCATCGACGGCGCGACCGGCGAGGTGATGGCAGGCGCGGTCGCGACGGTGCAGCCCGAACTGGCCGGCGATTTCGGCACGCTGATGGAATGGGCCGATGGCGTCCGCCGCCTGAAGGTGCGGACCAATGCCGAAACGCCGCTCGATTGCCGCACCGCGCGCGATTTCGGGGCGGAGGGGATCGGGCTGTGCCGCACCGAGCACATGTTCTTCGAACAGTCGCGGATCACCGCCGTGCGGCAGATGATCCTCGCCGAGGACGAGGCCGGGCGTCGCGTGGCGCTCGACAAGCTGCTGCCCGAACAGCGCAGCGACTTCGTCGAGATTTTCGAGGTGATGGTCGGTCTGCCGTGCACCATCCGCCTGCTCGACCCACCGCTGCACGAATTCCTGCCGCATGAAGAAGCCGAGTTCGCCGAGGTCGCGCAGGCGGCGGGGATCGAGGTCGAACAGCTCAAACGCCGCGCGGCCGAGCTGCACGAATTCAACCCGATGCTGGGCCATCGCGGTTGCCGGCTGGGCGTGACCTACCCAGAAATCTACGAGATGCAGGCGCGGGCGATCTTCGAAGCGGCGGTGATCGTCGCGGAGAAGTCGGGCGAGGCGCCGATCCCCGAGGTGATGATCCCGCTGGTCGGCACCAAGCGCGAGCTGGAGCTGATGAAGACGGTGGTCGACAAGGCGGCGGAAGCCGTGTTCGCCGACAAGGGCCGCCGAATCGAGTATCTGGTCGGCACGATGATCGAACTGCCGCGCGCTGCCCTGAAGGCCGGGGAGATTGCCGAGGCCGGGCAGTTCTTCTCGTTCGGGACCAACGACCTGACGCAGACGACGCTGGGCGTCAGCCGCGACGATGCCAGCCGGTTCCTGGGCGCCTATGTCGAAAAGGGCATCTATGCCCGCGATCCGTTCGTCTCGATCGATGTCGAGGGCGTGGGCGAACTGATCGAGCTGGCCGCCGAGCGGGGGCGCAAGACCCGGAGCGACATCAAGCTCGGCATCTGCGGCGAACATGGCGGCGATCCGGCGTCGATCGCCTTCTGCGAAAAGGTCGGGTTGGACTATGTGTCGGCCAGCCCCTATCGCGTGCCGATCGCCCGGTTGGCGGCGGCACAGGCCGCATTGAAGAAGTGAGAAGCGTAATGACGAACGATGCGGCAGCGGTGACGAAGGACGGGTTCGACCGTATCGGCCCGTTTCACCCGGCGTTCGTCTGGGGCGCGGTGATCGTGTTCGACCTGCTCGTCGTGCTCGCGCTGCTGCTGGCGGTCACCAAGATCGGCGACAAGGTCGAGGATGTGGTGTTCCCCGGCGGTCCGGAATGGGTGACCTTCTGATCGCGACCCGCCCCGGCGCAAACCGGGGCGGGGTGCAGCCTCAATAGGCGGCGGTGAAGCGGGCGCGCGGGTGACGATGCGCCTCCAGCTCGTCGACCATCGCGATGGCATAATCGGCGAAGCTGATCCGGCTGACCCCGGCATCGTCGGTCACCAGCGTATCGGTGCCGAGCCGATAGCGGCCGGTGCGCTCGCCCGGCTCGATCAGCGCGGCGGGCGAGAAGAAGGTCCAGTCGATATCCTCGACCGAGCGCAGCGCGTCGAGAAAGGCGATGCCACCCATCGCGAACTCGCGCCATTCGGCCGGGAAGTCGGGCGAATCGATCAGCCGCACGCCGGGCGCGACCTCCAGGCTGGCCGCGCCGCCGGTGACCAGCAGCCGTCCGACGCCGGCCTTGCGGAGCGCTGCGAGCAAAGTATCGGCGGTGACGTCGAAATGCAGTGCGCTGATGACCGCGTCGGCGCCGGCGATCAGCGGGCCGAGTACCACGGGATCATGCGCGTCGCCCGCCAGCCGGGTCACGCCGGGCAGGTCCGGGATCGCATCGGGCTTGCGGGCGATCGCGCGGACGCTGTGGCCGCGACGGGCCAGCTCCCGCGTGATCTCCGAACCGGCATTGCCGCTTGCGCCCAGTACCGCAACATCCATCGTCAGTCTCCTGTGGTATCCAATGGTGACTAAGTGCTATGGGGATACCGATGACGCAAGACGGCACTTTTCCGATACAAGGTAACCCGGTGGAAACCGCGTGGCTGAAGGGCGACGTGTTCGCCGCCGATTGCCCGACACGGCTGTTGCTCGACCGGATCGGCGACAAATGGAGCGTGCTGGTGCTGCTGTTGCTGGGCGAGGAGCCGTATCGCTTCAACGAACTGAAACGGCGGATCGCCGGTGTGTCGCAGAAGATGCTGAGCCAGACGCTGCGCATGCTGGAGCGCGACGGGCTGGTGACGCGGCATGTCGTCGCGACCAAGCCGGTCAGCGTCAGCTATGCGATCACGCCGCTGGGCGGCGAATTGATCGATGCGCTGCGGGCGTTGATGACGTGGTCGGAAGCGCGGATCGGGGCGGTGCTGTCGGCGCAGCGAGCCTTTGACGCGCGGGAAGGTGCGGCAGGCTAGGCCGGATCGTTAAGGAAACGTCACCCCGCGACAAGCCCGGAGTGACCATAGCCCGATCAGCCCCAGCGGCTGCGATGGTCGTCGTCGCGGCCTTCGCGCAGCATCGCCGCCTGTTCGCGCCAATGTTCGGCGTCGATCGTGCCCGGACGCAGGCGCAGATCGTCCTCGAGCGCGCGTTCGTCGGCTTCGGTCAGCTGCTCGATCGCACGATAGGTCTTGATCCCGCGCTGGCCGAGTGCCCGTTCGAGGTCGGCATCGATGCCGCGAATGCGCGACAGATTGTCGCCGCCCCAGCCGAAGAAACCGCCGCCGCTGCTGCTGGCCGCGGCCGCGCCGGTGGCGGCCGTCGCGGCGGTCGCGGTGGCGGTGCTGCGTTCCTTGGCCAGCCGGTCGCGTTCGGCCTCCACTTCGCGCAGACGTTCGTCGCGGGTCTTCAGGTCGGCGGCGACTTCGGCGCGATACGCCTTGTGCGCGGCTTCCTCGTCGCGATAGCGCTGCTTCCATTTCTTGCCGCCCGAAGACGATGCGAGGCCGAAGAACCAGCCGGCAAGCAGCAACAGGGCAAGGACCGCGAACTGGGTCGGCGTCTGGAACAGCATCGTGCAAGCCCCTCTGATTGGTTACGGGGCGATAACGGACGGGGCGGGGCGGCGTTCCCGCCGGCCCCGATGGCTATTTCCCGAACGCGTCGCTGATGCTGCAGGCCGCCGGCCCCAGGATGACGACGAACAGGGTGGGGAGGATGAAGAGGATCAGCGGCACGGTCATGATCGCGGGCAGGCGGGCGGCCTTTTCCTCGGCGCGCATCATGCGTTCGTTGCGGAATTCGGCCGACAGCACGCGCAGCGCGGAGGCGAGCGGGGTGCCGTATTTCTCGGTCTGGATCATGGTCGTGACCACGCCCTTCACTGCGTCGAGGTTGATGCGCATCGCGAGGTTTTCGAACGCCTGACGCCGTTCGGTCAGGAAGCCCAGCTCGATCGCGGTCAGCGAGAATTCCTCGCCCAGTTCGGGATAGGCGCGGCCCAGTTCGCGCGCGACGCGGGTGAAGGCGGCGTCGACCGTCAGGCCGGCTTCGGCGCAGATCACCAGCAGGTCGAGCGCGTCGGGGAGCCCCTTGCGGATCGCGTCCGACCGTTTGGTGATCTTGTTCTTCAGATAGATGTCGGGCGCCTTATAGCTGAGGATGAAGGTGCCCGCGACCAAACCATAGGCTTTCAGCGGCGACCAGTCGGCGAAGGTGTCGGTGCCATAGACGATGTAGAGCATCGGCAGGCCGAACACGATCGGCAGCACCAGCCGGCCGAAGATGACCGCGACGGCCCAGTCCTTCGATCGGATGCCCGCCTGCATCAGTTTCAGCTGCGCGACCTTCAGCTGCGAATCCTGCAGCACCTTCATCGACGACAACAGCCCGCGGATGCGGTCGGTCGCGTCGTTCTTCTGCACCAGCTTCGCACGGCGCTTGCTGGTCGAGGCGGTGATGCCGGCCTTCAGCTGTTCGCGGCGGTCGTTCAGCGCCTTGACCCGGCGGGTCATCGGGTCGCGCGAGGTCGTGGCGATATAGATCGCCAGCATCACCGACAGGACGGCGACCGCCGACAGGATCGTCGCGACATTGACGACGTCGAAGCCGAAGAAGGTGGGGTTGGGCGCGGCGGCTATCATCGCATCAGATCTCGAAATTGACCATCTTGGCCATGATGAAGGCGCCGATCCCCATCCACAGCAGCCCGCCCATGCCCGCGATCATCAGCCGCGGATCGACGAAGAAATTCTGCATATAGGTGTCGTTGATGACCCAGATCATGCCGAACACGATGAAGGGCAGCGACCCGACGATATAGGCGGACGCCTTGGATTCCGACGACATCGCCTTGATCTTCAGCTTCATCTGCATCCGCTTGCGCAGCACGTCGGCGAGGTTGGCGAGCGTTTCGGCAAGGTTGCCGCCGGTTTCGCGCTGGATGGCGATGGTGATGATGAAGAACTGGAACTCGGGCGTGCCGAGCCGGTCGCCGGTTTCCTGCAGCGCGGCGTCGAGCGAGCGGCCGATCTTCATCCGGTCGCTGACCAGGCGGAACTCCTCGCCGACCGGGCCGTCGACTTCCTGACCGACGACGGTCATCGTCTCGGTGATCGGCAGACCGGAGCGGAGACCCCGGACCAGCAATTCGATCGCGTCGGGGAATTTGGCGGTGAAGCGCGCGATGCGTTTCTTGATGACGAAGCCCACCGCGAAATGCGGCAGGCCCATGCCGGCGGCCAGTGCCAGCAGCAGCGCGAGGACCAGCGGAAAGCCGCGCAGCAGCAGCAGGGCGAAGACCCCGACGATGATGCCGAGCGACACCTTGCCATATTGGGCAAGGGTCCAGTTGCGGCCGGTCTTTTGCAAACGCAGCTTCAATTGTTCGACATTGGGCAGGAAACGCGCGGCGGTGCGATCGGCCTTGCTGGTGCTCCGGTTGCCAATGCGGCGCATCTGCGCTTCCATCGCGGTCGCGCTGGCGGCGGAGGCATGACGTTCGCGCACCGCCAGCAACCGCCGGTTGCGCGCCCGCTCGCCCGACGGTCCGGACAGGGCTAGCACCAGCAGCACCAGCGTCATCGCTACGCCGGTGGCGAGCAGGAGGAGGGGGAGCAGGTCCATCGCCGTGGGTCCTGCGCCTATTTCTTGGCCCGGGCGGGCAGGCGGGCACGCAGCCCGGCGAGCTTGCCGATCAGCGAGGTGCCGCCCTTTGCCCCCTTGCCCTTCGCCGCGCCCTTGCCGTCGTCATCCTCGTCGGCGTCGTGCAGCTGGCACAGGTGCCGCGACAGGTCGATCAGCGGGGCCAGCGCGCGATTGCCCTTGCCCGCTTCGGCCAGCGGCTTGCCGAGCTTGGCCGCCTGCGCCGCAAGCTTGCCGTCCCAGGCGATGGCGAAGTCGAGCTTGCGTTCGATCGATCCTTCGAAGTCCTTGCGGCTGATTTCCTGGTTCGCGACCGGTTGCAGCTTGTTGCCGATCAGGATGACGGTGACGTGCGGCGCGTTGGAACGGAACCACGACAGCAACCGGATCGTGTCGCGCGCGGCGGCGAGCGTCAGTTCGGTGACGATCACGGCGGTCTGCACTTCCTCCACCAGATGCGGATAGGCAACCAGCATGCCGCGCGGCAGGTCGACGATCGTCGTTTCGAACGCGGCGCGCATCTCCTCCTGCAACTGGTAGAAGGCGGTGCCGTCGGTCTGGATCGGCGCGTTGATCGGCGCTTCAGCCGACAGCACGCACAGCCGTTCGCCGGCACGCACCATGGCGCGTTCGATGAACAACCCGTCGATGCGGCTCGGATTCTCGATCGCATCGGTCAGCCCGCGACCGGGTTCGAGGTCGAGGCCCAATGCCCCCGTGCCGAAATGGACGTCGAGGTCGAGCAGCGCCGTGCTGCGCTTTTCCTGTTCGCCGCTGAGCCATGCCAGCGAGGTGGCGATGGTCGAGGCGCCCGCGCCGCCGCGCGTGCCGATGATCGCGACCGCGCAGTGCGGGCGTTCGGCACTAGCCTCCGCCGCCTTGGGCGCATGGAGCAGGGCATGGGCCTGCGCGATCGATTCGCGCACCATGTCGGGGTTGAGCGGCTTGAGCAGATAGTCGTGGATGCCGCTGGACAGCAGGTCGCGGTACAGGCGGACGTCGTTCACCTGCCCCATGGCGATGACGATCGTGCCCGGTTCGCACACTTCGGCCAGGCCGTTGATGTCGTTCAGCGGATCGCCCGATTCGGACAGGTCGACGAACAGGATGTGCGGGCTGGCAGAGACGGACAGCGTCTGCACCGCATTGCGCAGCCCGCCCTTCATCACCTTTTCGACCGGCCAGCCATGGTCGCCGGCGACGCCGCGCAGCGTTTCGGCCGAGTTTTCGTCGCAGACGAACGCGACGAAGGCGTCGCGCTGCCCGGATTTGGCGAGGGAGAAGGGGGCGTTCATTACTGGCTGCTCCCGCCCGAACCGCCGGTGCTGCCCGCGGCGTTGCTGACCTGTCCGCCATTGCCGCTGGGCGCCGCGCGGCGCAGCGCGCCGACCGCCTTGGTGTTGACCATGGTGTCGGTCGTCTCGGCATTGCCGCGTCCGAGCACCATGTCGCCCGGACGCGCGACCATCGCCGCCAGGTTCGAATTGATCGAACAGCCGAAGTCGGACGAGGTCTGCGCCGAAAAATTGGGCTGGTAGGTGCGCGAGTTGTCGGGGCATCCCGGCACGCTGGCGGTCATGCGCGACACGACGACGCGGACGGTGCCGGGGGCGAGGGCGCCGGGCGTCGGCGGCACCGCATCGGCGAGCAGCAGCCCAACGCGGGCGGCTTCGGCGGCGATGTCGCTGCGCACCGCGTCGTCGCCGGCCCCGGCATCGTCGACGCCGATCTCGTCGCCATAGCGCAGGTGCATCGCCTCCAGCCAGCCGGCGAGGCGGGCGCGTTCGCCGGGCGCGAGGCCGGCAGGGCCGGTCGCCATGTCGAAGGCATAGGCGGAGCGGCTGACCACCGGCTGATGCACCGATTCGACGCCGCGATTAACGGTGCCGGAGCAGCCGGCGACCGCGATCGTCGTGCCGAGCGCGAGGATACGGAAAAGGGTCATCGGGGCGTGCCTCACTGGATGCTGAAGCCGGGGGCGACCGGCTGGGCGCTGCGGCCGCCTTTGCGCGGGGCGGGGGCAGCGGGAGAGGGATTGGCGGACTCCGGCACGACCGGGGCCGGTGCGGTGAGCCCGATGGCCGGACGGGCGGCCCCCTGCGGCGCCATGGTCGGTACCGGGCGCGGGGTCGGTTTGCGCTGACCGGTCAGCTGGCCCATCAGCACCCGTTCGACATCGTCGGGGGTCGAATAGGCGTCGGTCGGCAGCGCGATGCGTTGCTGGCTGTCGACCGGCTTCACCAGATAGGGGGTGATGACGATGACCAGCTCGGTTTCGTTACGGGTGAAGGCGTTCGAGCGGAACAGCGAGCCGAGGATCGGCAGGTCGCCGAGACCCGGCGCCTTGTCGATCGAATTGTCATGGCTGTTCGATAGCAGACCGCCGATCATCATGCTCTGACCCGAGCCCAGTTCGACGGTCGTTTCAGCCCGTCGCGTGGTGAGCGCGGGGATCGTGGTGCCGTCGATCTGCACCGCGCCGGCGGCCGACAGCTGCGATACTTCGGGGCGGACGCGCAACGAGATGCGGCCATCGGCCAGCACGGTCGGCGTATAGGCAAGGCTAACGCCGTACTGCTTGTACTGCACCGACACCGCGCCCAGCCCCTGGCTGACGGGGATCGGGATTTCGCCGCCCGCGAGGAACGATCCGGTTTCGCCGGACAGGGCGGTCAGGTTCGGATTGGCGAGCGTCGTCACCTGCCCGATGCGCTCACCCAGATCGAGCGCGCCGAGCAGTTCGAGGCCGAGCAGCTTGCCCGCAAGGTTCAGCGTGGTGCCGTTGGTGCCCTTGGTCGGGAAACCGTACAGCGTGCCGCCGGGACGCCCGCCATTGGCGAGGAAGTCGGTATTGGTTGGCGAACCCGGGATGGTCGTGATCGTCCCCTGCCGTCCCTGCGCGACACCGAACAGCATGCCGCCCGACACGTCGCGCGACGTCAGGTTGACTCCGATATTCTTGACGAAGTTGCGGCTGACCTCGGCAATGCGAACCTGCAGGTTGACCTGCAGCGGGGTGGCCAGCTTCAGCCGGTTCACCACGCCGATCTTCAGCGCGACATTGGGATCGCCCACCGCGACGCCCGGATTGAGCAGCGAGGCGACCAGCCGTTCGGCCTGCGCGCTGTCGGCGGGCGAGGCGATGGTACCGTTGAGGACGGCCAGCTGGCCGACCGTCGTCACGCGGATATCGGCCTCCGGCATCGCCGCCTTCAGCATCCGGTCGAGCGAGGTCAGGTTCTGCCCCACGCGCACATTGGCGGCATAGACGACCGCCCCGCTGGCGCTGGTGGCGAAGATCGTCGCTTCGCCATCGGCCTTGCCGAACAGGTGGATCTGGCGCGGATTGCCGACATAGACGTCGGCGACCGCGGGGTTGGACACCCAGACATCGGCGACATTGGCAGGCAGCGTGACCAGCTCGCCCTGCCCGATCGACAGCTGGACGTCGTTGGTCGGGCGCATCGTGCCGGCGGGCGGGGTGCCGACCCGCGCCGCACGGACCGCGCCAGCGGCGGTGCCGGGCGCGGCGAGCGCGGTGGCGGGCAGCGCCGATCCGGTGACGAGCGCGACCGACAGGGTCGCGGCCAGCGACCGGCGCATGAGGTTCAGGCGAGGCATTACTTGGCTCCTCCGACCGGCACGGCGGTCACATCATTGCCGCGGGTGATCCGCACGACCGGTCCGGCCGGGGCGGCGGGTGCCGTCGGCGTGGCGGTCATCGATCCGGCGGGCGGTCCGGCATTGCTGGGGCCTGCCATCATGCCGGCCTTGCCCGGCACCGAGCTGCGCTGGAAACGCGACACGTCGGCACCGGTCGAAAAGGTCGATCCGCCGTCGATCGGGCGGCTGGCGATACGCTCCAGCGCCGCTTTTTCCGCCTTCGGATCGCCATTGGCCGGCAACTGCACATCGCCGCTGGCGATGGCTTCCTCCAGTTCGGAACGGTTGTCGGCGATCGAACGCAGCGACAGCGACAGCGTGCCGACGGTCTGCGCGACGGCGATCTTCTCGGCAATGCGCGGCGTCGCCTCGACCGTCACGGTCGAATAGGTCGACACCAAAGTCTTGCCCTGATCGTCGGTATTCTTGTCGGTGCGCTGGTCGGTCGCCAGCACGCGCAGGTTGCGCAGGAAGGTTTCCGATGCCTTGAGCGGCGGGCCGTCGCCGCCGCCGGCCACGGTCTGCGTCAGCACCAGGTCGACCCGGTCGCCGGGAAAGACGAAGCCCGCGACCGCGCTCTGCGCCGACACCGGCACGGTGACCGCGCGCATGCCCGGCCCCAGGGCGGCGGCAAGGAAGCCGCGGTCGCCCGGCTTGACCAGCGCGCCCTGCGTGATCGGCTGTCCCGCCGGAATGGCGAAGCGGACGACGGTGCCGACCAGATTGCGCGATTCGGGCATGGCTTCGAGGAAATAGGCGTTTTCGACCAGTTCCTTGGGCCAGGGCGTGAACCGGAGCGCGGTCGCATCGATGATCGTGCCGACCGGCAGCGCCTTGGTCGCGACCAGCACGCGCGGGCCGTCGATCGGCGCCGCCATCGGCGCGGCGGTGGCGACGGGGGCCGAAGCGCCGGCCATCAGGTTGCGCGCCATGAACGCGGTCAGGCCCGCCACGAACAGCGCTCCGATCAGCAGGAACAGTTTCCGAGAATCCATGACCTAGCTGGCCCTTCCATTCGTCTGGCCGGTTGATTCGCCGTTAAACATCACCGAAATGGGTTAAGAACGGGTTCGCAATCGCGAGCATGCCGGCGACGGCGATGGCGATCCCGTAGGGAATTTCCGCCACCTGGGCCGCCCGCCGCCGCCATCGATCGGCAAGGAACAGCAGCGTCAGCCCTCCGCCCAGCAGCGACATGACCATCAGCATCGACAGCACGCCGCCCGGCGGCAGCCACAGCGCGAGTGCTGCGATCATCTTCACGTCGCCGCCGCCCATCTGTCCGGCGACGAACGCGGCGAAGAACAGCGCGAAGACGATCAGCGCGACGCCCAGCTGCCACGCCATATCGACGCCCGACAGATCGTTGGCCCACCACCAGGGCAGCGCCAGCAGCGCGATCGCCGCATTCTTCCAGTTCGCGATTTCGCGGGTTCGTGCATCCTCGATGCCGGCGAGCAGCAACAGCAGCAGCAGCGCAAGCGCCAGCCAAGGAACGACGATACCCCCCATGTCGTTAAGCCCTAGACGTAAGGGGTTTCGAAACCGTAACCGGACCCATGGCCGCCCACGCCCTCTACCGCCGCGCGATTCCCGCCGCTGCCGCCATCACCCGGTGGCAGGCGCCCGACGGCTGGTCGCACCGCCGGTTCGACTGGGCCGCACCCGCCAATGTCCGCCCGCGCGGCAGCCTGTTGTTCCAGACCGGGCGGGGCGACATGTTCGAGAAATATCTGGAGACCTTCGCCCATTGGCATGTGCGCGGATGGAGCATCACCGCGTTCGATTGGCGCGGGCAGGGCGGATCGGGGCGCTGCACCCCGGCGGGCGATTGCGGCCATATCGACCGGTTCGAAACCTATCTCGACGACCTCGCCGCCTTCTGGACGCAATGGGATGCGGAGGGGCCGCGGGTGCTGATCGGCCATTCGATGGGCGGGCATCTGGCGCTCCGCGCGGTGGTCGAGCAGCGTGTCGATCCGGCGGCGTGCGTGCTGGTCGCGCCGATGCTGGGGCTGCGCGCGCCGATCGGCCCGCGCTTCGGCGAGCGGATGGCGCGGCTGATGAGCGCGATGGGCAGCCCGCTGAGGCCCGCATGGAAAGGTAACGAGCGTCCGCATACGGTGCGTCCGCGCGAAACGATGCTGACCCATGATCCGGCACGCTATTCCGACGAACTGTGGTGGCAGGGGACCGATGCCGCGCTGCGGACCGGGCCGCCGAGCTGGCGTTGGGTAATCGATGCGTTCCGCTCGACCCGCGAGCTGCGCGCGAGCCCGGCGCTGGCGTCCGTCCGGGTGCCGATCCAGATGCTGGTCGCCGATGCCGATGCGCTGGTCGATGCGCGCGCGGCGGTGGAGGTTGCCGGGCGGTTGCCCGATGTCGAGTTGCTGCGCTTCGGGCCGGAATGCGCGCATGAAATCTTGCGCGAGGCCGATCCGGTCCGTTCGCGCGCCATTGCCGCGATCGACACCTTCCTCGACGCCCGCGCGCCCGCACCGCACCGGACCCACGCATGACGCGCAGGCGGGTGGCGATTATCGGCGCGGGGATGGCGGGGGCGAGCCTTGCCGCCGAACTGGCCGCGACCGACGATGTGTTGCTGCTGGAGGCGGAGGCGCATCCTGGCTTTCACGCGACCGGGCGGTCGGCGGCCTTCTGGTCGGAAACCTATGGCGGGCCGCTGGTGCAGCCGCTGACCAGCGCATCGGGACCGTTCCTGCACGCGCCGCCCGCCGATTTCGCGTCGCAGGGTTTTTTGCGCACGCGCGGCGAATTGCTGCTGGCGCGGGATCGCGCGGTGCTGGCGGCGATGGCGGCGGAGTTCGCGACGAGCGGCGTGCCGATCGAATGGCGCGACCCGCATGGCGTGGTCGAGGGCTTGCGGGGGCCGTGGCATGCTTTGTGGTCGCCGGGCTGTGCCGATATCGATGTGGGCGCGCTGCATGCCGCCTATCTGGCACAGGCGCGGCGTAGTGGCGTCGCGTTGCGCTGCGATGCGCGGCTTACCGGTGGTCGGCGCGCCGGCGGGCAATGGCGGCTGGAAACGGTGACGGGTGAGGACGTCGTGGCCGATATCGTCGTCAACGCCGCCGGGGCATGGGCGGACGAAGTGGCCGTGCTGCTCGGCGCCGCGCCGCAGGGCATCCGGCCCTATCGGCGGACGGTGGTACAGGTGCGGGTCGATCCGCCGGCCTCGCCCGACCTGCCGCTGGTGATGGATGCGGCGGGGGGGTTTTACTTCAAGCCCGAACCGGGCGGGCGGCTGTGGCTGACGCCGCATGACGAGACGCCCGACCGGCCGCACGACGTCGCCGCCGAGGAGATCGACGTGGCGCTGGCGATCGACCGGTTCGAAGCCGCCGTCGACTGGCGGGTCGAGGCGGTCGAGCGGCGCTGGGCGGGGCTGCGCAGCTTCGCGCCCGACCGGCTGCCGGTCTATGGGTTCGACGCATGGGTGCCCGGTTTCTTCTGGTGCGCAGGGCAGGGGGGCTTCGGGATCCAGACCGCGCCCGCCGCCGCGCGGTTGTGCGCGGCGCTGCTGGGTGTCGGCAATGTGCCGCAGGGGGTCGACGCGGCGGTCTATTCGCCGCATAGATTGTCGGAGTAATTCGCGACACCCATTTACGTTAGCGCTATCAGTTCCTATCTGGGCGCCAACACTTTGCGCAAAGAGGATGCACATGACGATCACCGGCGAACTGTTCCTGGGTTCGAAGCGCGTCGCCCGCGACGACCAGTTCCAGGCCTATGACCCCGCAACCGGCGCATTGTTCGGCGAAGGTTTCTCGAAGGGCACGAAGGAAGACGCGGAAGAAGCGTGCGCCCGCGCGGCCGAGGCGTTTCCGATCTATTCGGCGCTACCGCTCGAACAGCGCGCCGGCTTCCTCGACGCGATCGCCGACGAGATCGAGGCACTGGGCGACGAACTGCTCGAACGCGGCAGCCGCGAAACCGGCCTGCCGATCGCCCGCCTGACCGGCGAACGCGGCCGCACTTGCGGGCAGCTGCGCCTGTTCGCGAAGGAAGTGCGCGACGGCGCGTGGCAGCAGCTGCGCATCGATCATGCCGATCCGGCACGCGCGCCGGTGCCCAAGCCCGACCTGCGGCTGCGCACCGTGCCGGTCGGCCCGGTCGTGGTGTTCGGCGCGTCGAACTTTCCGCTCGCCTTCTCGACCGCCGGTGGCGACACTGCGTCGGCGCTGGCGGCGGGTTGCCCGGTGATCGTGAAGGCGCATCAGGCGCATCCGGGCACCGCCGAGCTGGTGGCGCTGGCGATCGTCCGCGCCGCGGAAAAGACCGGCATGCCCGATGGCGTGTTCTCGATGGTGTCGGGGTCGGGCCAGGTGATCGGCACGACGCTGGTCGCCGATCCGCGGGTGCAGGCGGTGGGCTTTACCGGCTCGCGCAGCGGCGGCACCGCGCTGATGAAGGTTGCACAACAACGCCCGCAGCCGATCCCCGTCTATGCCGAAATGTCGTCGATCAACCCGGTCGTGCTGATGTCCGAAGCGCTCAAGAACCGCGGCGAGGCGCTGGCCAAGGGCTATGTCGGCTCGCTGAGCATGGGCGCGGGGCAGTTCTGCACCAATCCGGGCCTGGTGCTCGGCATCGACGGACCGGAGCTCGACGCGTTCCTCGACATCGCCGGCGACGCGCTGCTCGGCACCCCGGCGCAGGTGATGCTCAGCGACGGCATCCACAAGGCGTATGAGGAAGGCCGCGCCAAGCTGGCGTCGAGCCCCGCGGTGACGCTGGTCGGCGAGGGGCAGGAACCGGACGGCCCGACCCGTGGCCGCGCCGCGATCTTCGCCGTGTCGGGCAAGGACTTCATCGCCGATCCGGCACACGCGCACGAAGTGTTCGGCATGTCGTCGGTCGTCGTGAAGTGCGCGAATGCCGACGAACTGGCCGAAGTGCTGTCGAAGCTGGAAGGCCAGCTGACCGCGACGCTCCAGATCGACGAGGGCGATTATGCCGATGCGCGCAAGCTGATCCCGGTGCTGGAACGCACCGTCGGCCGCATCCTGTGCAACGGCTGGCCGACCGGCGTCGAGGTCGGGCATGCGATGGTCCATGGCGGCCCGTTCCCGGCGACGTCGGACGGGCGCACGACGTCGGTCGGCACGCTCGCCATCCACCGCTTCCTGCGGCCGGTATCGTATCAGGACTTCCCGGAAGCGCTGTTGCCGGAAGCGCTGCGCGAAGGAAACCAGCAGGGCGCGCTGACGCGCATCGACGGGGCGTGGACGGTCGGTTGATCGATCGCGAGGATGCGATGCCGGCCTGAGGGAGCGGGCCGGCAGCGTATCTCCGTCGGCGATGTCGACGGAGACAAGGAGGCGGCGGGTCGTTGATCCGTCGCCTTTTTTGCGTTTGGATGGACCCATGGACGACGATACGATCATCGATACCCCCGAAGGCCCGAAGCGTTGGGGGGATTGGAAGAAGAAGAACCCGGTGCAGGTGCCGTCGCGGCGGACCAAGGGGAAGGATCTGCCGAACAAGGTGAAGATTCGGACAGATGAGTGAGGCTTGCGCCCCGCCGCCCGTTTGTCCTGAGTAGCCATGGAGCTTGTCGAAGGACCGTGTGGGGCGGGCGCTTCGATAATGATCGGGTGAACCATGCCCCGCATGGTTCAGGATCGTCAGGGGGACGATCCGACCCGA
Organism: Sphingomonas sp. ABOLH; assembly: GCF_003951715.1. NCBI lineage: Bacteria > Pseudomonadati > Pseudomonadota > Alphaproteobacteria > Sphingomonadales > Sphingomonadaceae > Sphingomonas > Sphingomonas sp. ABOLH. The sequence continues at coordinate 20,758 of NZ_QQWV01000039.1, forward strand.
TCATCCTCGACTTCGCTTAATCCTACTCAGCACGAACGGGTGGGTTGAGTTTGTTGACCTTTCCCCACCCACCCCGTTCGGTTCGAGCAGCTTCGAGCTTGTCGAGAAGCGTCCGTCGAGAACGGGTTGCTTGAGGCAGGCGGGTTTTCGACAGGCTCGAACCGAACGGTGGCGAAGGTGGTTTGCTGCCGATAGCTCCACTCTTGCGGAAACCCGTTCTCGACAAGCTCGAACCAAACGGGGGAAGGGGGAGGCCCGAACCAAATGGAGGGGGGAGGCTCGAACTAAACGCGGGCGGGGAAGGAGAGAAGGTAGCCCCTACCGCCGCCCGGCCAGCCAGATCACATGCCGCGCGCCCTTGGTCCCGCGCGCCCGCACGACCTGCTCATCCACCAGATACCCGCAATCCTTCAACCGCTTGGTGAACGCCGCATCAGCATAGGCCGACCAGATCGCCAGCACGCCCCCCGACCGCAGCGCCCGCTTCGTTACCTGAAGTCCGCGCGCGGAATAGAGCTTGTCGTTGCTGGCATGGGTCAGCCCGTCCGGCCCGTTGTCGACATCCAGCAGGATCGCGTCCCAGCCACCATCCTCGATCGCCCACGCCACGTCGCCGACCGCGATCCGCACGCGCGGGTCGTCGAGGCAGCCGTCGAAGATATGCGCCAGCGGCCCGCGCGCCCATTCGACGATCTTGGGCACCAGTTCGGCGACGACCACCTCGGCATCGGCGGGCAGAATCTTCAGAGCACGCCGCAGCGTGAACCCCATGCCGAGGCCGCCGATCAGCACGCGGGCGCCCTTGCGTCCGGTCAGATGCGCGCAACCCAGATCGGCCAGCGCCTCTTCCGACGCCGACATGCGGCTGCTCATCAACTCGTTGCGGTCGAGGACGATCATGAAGTCTTCGCCACGCTGGACCAGGCGCAGTTCGACGCTGTCGCCGGGGACCTGTGCGGTGTCGATCAGGACGCGCGGGATCATTGGGCCAAGGCCGCATCGCTGGCGAGCTTGTCGGCGCGCTCGTTATCGGGGTGGCCGGCATGGCCCTTCACCCACACCCATTCGATGCGGTGCGGCTTGGCGGCGGCGAGGAGTTCCTGCCACAGCTCGGCATTCTTGACCGGCTGTTTCGCAGCGGTCTTCCAGCCATTCTTCTGCCAGCCTTTGATCCATTTGGTCAGGCCGTCCATGACATAGCGGCTGTCGGTCGACAGGATCACCCGGCACGGGCGCTTCAACGCCTTCAGCCCCTCGATCGCGGCCATCAATTCCATGCGGTTGTTGGTGGTGACCTTTTCCCCGCCCGACAATTCGCGCTCGCGACCGTCCGCGGCGCGCAGCACCGCGCCCCAGCCGCCGCGGCCCGGATTGCCCTTGCACGCGCCATCGGTCGCGATTTCCACGCGAGGGAGTTCGGCAGTCTCGGTCATGCGAAGGCGGTCGGGTTCGCGTCGTACCAGTCGAGCCGGCGCAGATAGGCGAGCGGGTCCTTGCGCGTCACCAGCGCGTCGGCCGGTGTGTTGATCCAGTCCCAGGCGCGGGTCAGCAGGAAGCGGATACAGGCACCCTTCGCGAGCAGCGGCAGCGCGGCGACCTCCGCATCGGAGAGCGAGGCCTGCGTGCGATAGCCGGCCAGCAGCGCCTGTCCGATCGCCGGGTCGAGGGCCACACCCTTGGCGTCGAAGCTCCACGCCGAATGGGTGATCGCGACGTCGTAGGCGATGATGTCGGTGCAGGCGAAATAGAAATCGATCAGCCCCGTCACCCGGTCGCCGAGCATCAGGACGTTGTCGGGAAACAGGTCGGCATGAATCGCGCCGATCGGCAGGTCCGTGGGCCACGTCGCGACGATGGCATCCAGCGCCGAACCCACCCGCGCGCGAAGGCCTGGCTGAATCGAATCGAGCTGATCGGAGCAGTCGGCGAACAGCTTCGGCCAGACCGCGACGCCCATCGAATTGGCGCGGGTCGGCGCGAAGCCGGCAAGGCTGCGGTGTAGCGCGCCGAGCGCCGCGCCCGCCGCATGCGCCTGTTCGGCGGTCGGATGGCTGACCGATACGCCCGACAGGAATTCGATCAGGCAGGCGGGACGCCCCTCCAGCGTCTGGATCACCTGACCCGCGCGGTCGGGCAGTGCGCGCGGTACGGGGTTGCCCGCATCCGCCAGCGCATCGGTCATCGCGAAGAAGAAGGGCAGGTCGGCCAGATCGACCCGCTTTTCATACAGCGTCAGGATGAAACGGCCGGTGGTGGTGTCGACCAAATAGTTGCTGTTCTCGACCCCCTCGGCGATCCCCTTGGCCGAAATCAGTTCGCCATGGTCGTAACCGGCCAGGAAGCGCGCGAGCGCTTCCGCCGACACTTGCGTATAGACGGCCATTACGCGGCTTCGAGACCGCGCGGCAGTTTGAACGCGATCGTCTCGCGCGTCATCTCGACCTCGCGCTCGGTCACGTCGAAGCGGGTGGCGATGCGGTCGACCAGTTCGCGCACCAGCACTTCGGGCGCCGACGCACCGGCGGTGATGCCGAGCGTGCCGACACCGTCCAGCCACGCAAAGTCGAGATCGGCGGCGCGCTGGATCAGCTTGGCCGAGGTGCCTTCGCGTTCGGCCACCTCGACCAGCCGCACCGAATTGGACGAATTGGGCGCGCCGATGACGAGGACGAGGTCGCAGCTCTGCGCGATCGCCTTCACCGCATTCTGCCGGTTCGACGTGGCATAGCAGATGTCGTCGGCCTTGGGCGCGACGATGGTCGGGAAGCGCGCGATCGTCGCCTCGACGATGGCGCGGGTGTCGTCGACCGACAGCGTCGTTTGGGTGAGGAAGGCGAGGTTGTCCGGATCGGCCGGGGTCAGCTTCGCGACATCCTCGACCGTTTCGATCAGCGTCATCTGGCCTTCGGGCACCTGGCCGAAGGTGCCGATGACCTCCGGATGGCCGGCATGGCCGACGAACAGGATATGGCGGCCCGATGCGACCAGCCGTTCGGCCTGGCGATGGACCTTCGACACCAGCGGGCAGGTGGCGTCGAGATAGTCGAGGCCGCGCTCGCTCGCCGCCGCCGGCACCGATTTGGGCACGCCGTGTGCGGAGAACACGACTGGCACGCCGTCGGGCACCTGATCCAGTTCCTCGACGAAGATCGCGCCCTTGGCCCTCAGCGAATCGACCACGAACTTGTTGTGGACGATTTCGTGGCGGACATAGACCGGCGCGCCGTGTTTCTGGATCGCCAGCTCGACGATCTGGATCGCGCGGTCGACCCCGGCGCAAAAGCCGCGCGGGGCGGCGATCAGCAATTCGATGGCGGGGCGCGGGGTCTCGGTCATGGAGCCAGCGCTTACAGCTTGTTCGGGCGCGCGCCAAGTGAAGCCGGGCGGCGGGCCTGCAAACACGCCATTGCTTGCGTGCGCGTAAGGCGGTTCCTATGAAGCATCGCTACTCAGGAGGCGCGGCATCGCCGCACCGTTGCATAAGGTACAGATTTCCGTGACCCTCCGCAAAACCGCCGCCGTCGCCACCATCGCCCCCGTGCTCGCTCTGGTCGCGCTGTCGGGGTGCAAGCGCACCGGCGAGCTGGACGTGACTTCGGGCGTCGGCATTTCGGCGGTGCGGTCGGCCTGTCCGGTCGCGGGCGTGCCGGCCGGGACCGGCGACATCACGCTGTTCGATCCGCCTGCCAGCACCGATGCGAAGGCGATCGACGTCGTCGCGACGCTGACCAACGTCCGCGCCTCCTGCGTCGAGGGGACGGACACGATCAACAGCACGGTCAGCTTCGACGTGCAGGCGCGGCGCAACCGCACCGATGCGGCGCGGGTCGTGACGTTACCCTATTTCGTGACGGTCGTGCGCGGCGGCACGCAGGTCGTGTCGAAGCGCATCGGGCAGATCACGCTCAACTTCGCGGCCGGTGAGGCGCGGGCATCGGCGCAGGGGCAGGGGACGGCGATCGTCGACCGCGCCGCCGCGACGCTGCCGCAGGAAACCCGCGACCAGATCAACCGCCGCCGCAAGCCCGGGGACCAGGACGCGGCGATCGACCCGCTGTCCGATCCGGCGGTGCGCCAAGCGGTGCTGGCCGCGACGTTCGAGGCGCTGGTGGGATTCCAGCTGACCGACGCGCAGCTGCGGTATAATGTGACGCGGTGAGGCCGGGCGGAGCGGGTAATCTGCTTCGTCTTCGTCATTCCCGCGAAGGCGGGAATCCATAGACGCTATGGTAGCGCCTCTTGCCTTGACGTCAGCGCGTATGGATTCCCGCCTTCGCGGGAATGACGACGTGGTTGAGTTGGCATGCCTACGTCATCCGGTCTGCGCGGGGACTGCCAATCGCGTCGGGAAACGGACCGCTTGCAACGCCCCTTCCGTCCGCTAGCCGCCCGCTTTCCCGATTGACTAATCCCCACGCCCAAGCCAGAGGTTCGGGCATCAAGGCTTGCAGCCGACGCCACGCGCGGGAGAGTGCGGAGTGATCCGCCGCCGAAGGAGCAACCGCCCCGGAATCTCTCAGGCAACAGGGACCGCGCGGGGCCACGATACTCTGGAAAGCGTTGCGGCCATAACGGTCGGACCACCGAAGGGGTAAGCAGGGCATGTGCCCCGCGAAAGCTCTCAGGTTCCGTGACAGAGGGGGCGATGGTTGCAGGGCGCGCTGTGCCCCTGCGTCCGTCGATCGTCCCTATCACGAAGGATGTGGCCCATGAGCGACATTGCGCCCGAACCCGCCCACGAACTGCGCGCCGACGGCACCGATCCGGTCGAGGAACTGCCGCCGCAGGTGCTGCCGCTCGACGCCTGGCACCGGGCGAAGGGTGGCCGCATGGTCCCGTTCGCGGGCTATACGATGCCGGTCCAGTATGAAGGCATCATGGCCGAGCATCTGTGGACGCGCGAAAGCGCCGGGCTGTTCGACGTAAGTCACATGGGCCAGCTGGTGATCCACGGACCGCATGCGACTGCCGCGCTCGAAGCGCTGCTGCCGGGCGATCTGCGCATCCTGAAGCCTGCCAAGATGCGCTATTCGCTGCTGCTCGACGAACAGGGTGGCATTCTCGACGACCTGATGGTCACGCGGCTGGATGCGGCGGACCCCGGCGTTCCGTTCCCGATGGATGCGGCGGCCGGCGAGGACGCCTTCTATATGGTCGCCAACGGTGCGACCAAATATGACGATATCGGCCATCTGCGCGAGCATCTGGCCGACGAGATCACGCTCAACCATCTCGACGACCGCGCGCTGCTGGCGTTGCAGGGGCCGAAGGCGGTCGATGCGCTGGATCGCATCCTGCCGGGCGTCGCCGCGCTGACCTTCATGACCGCCGGTGCGTTCGAATGGAACGGGCACAAGCTGTGGATCAGCCGTTCGGGCTATACCGGCGAGGACGGCTATGAGATTTCGCTGCCCGAGGACGCCGCCACCGCCTTTGCCGACGCGATCTGTGCCGAACCGGAAGTGAAGCCGATCGGTCTGGGCGCGCGCGATTCGCTGCGCCTCGAAGCAGGGTTGCCGCTCTATGGCCACGACCTCAGCCCCGATACGACTCCGGTCGCCGCCGACCTGGGTTTCGCGCTGTCGAAGCGTCGTCGCGAGGAAGGCGGCTTCCCCGGCGCCGAGCGTATCCTCGCCGAACGCGCCGCCGGCCCGCAATTGAAGCGGATCGGCGTGATCGTCGAAGGCCGCCAGCCGGTGCGCGAAGGCGCCGAGGTCGTGGACGCCGACGGCAATGTCGTCGGTCACGTCACCTCGGGCGGGTTCGCGCCGAGCGTGCAGGCGCCGATCGCCATGGCCTATTGCCCGCCGGCGCTGGCGGAAAGCGGGGCGATCACCCTGCGCCAGCGCGGCAAGCTGCATCCGGCGCGGGTCGTGCCGATGCCGTTCGTCCCCCATCGTTACGTCCGTTAAGAGGGAGTTGCCCCGATGAGCCGTTTTTTCACGCAGGAACATGAGTGGATTGAAGTCGACGGTGAAGTCGCGACGGTCGGCATCACCGAATATGCCGCCGGGCAGCTGGGCGACATCGTGTTCGTCGACGTTCCCGCCGATGGTCGCGAACTCACCAAGGGCGACGATGCCGCCGTCGTTGAGTCGGTCAAGGCCGCTTCCGACGTCTATACCCCGGCATCGGGCACGGTGATCGAGGGCAATGCGGCGCTGACCGACAACCCGGCGCTGGTCAACGAAGACCCCGAAGGCGATGGCTGGTTCTTCAAGCTGACGCTCCGCGATGAGAGCGAGCTGGGCGAGCTGATGGATGAAGAGAAGTACGCCGCGTATATCGCGCGGCTGTAAGGATCGCGCCCGACACCATCGTGGTCCCGGCGCAGGCCGGGACCCATGGATACGGGCCGTTCCGATATTTCGATGCCGCCCGTGTCCATGGATTCCGGCCTTCGCCGGAATGACGGATGCGATGGCGGTTCTGCAGTAGGACCATCATGCGCTATCTTCCCCTGACCCCGACCGACCGCGCGGACATGCTGTCCGTGATCGGTGCCGACAGCATCGACGACCTGTTCGTCGACGTTCCCGAATCCGCCCGGCTCGACGGGCCGGTGCCCGGTCTGCCCAACCATGCCAGCGAGCTGGCAGTCGAGCGGCATCTGTCGGCACTGGCGGCGAAGAATGTCGCGGCGGGGTCGGTGCCGTTCTTCCTCGGCTGTGGTGCGTATCGCCATCATGTGCCGGCCAGCGTCGACCACCTGATCCAGCGTGGCGAGTATCTGACCGCCTATACGCCCTACCAGCCGGAAATCGCCCAGGGCACGCTGCAGATGCTGTTCGAATTCCAGAGCCAGGTCGCCCGGCTGCTGGGCTGCGACGTGGCGAACGCGTCGATGTACGACGGCTCGACCGCGGCATGGGAAGCGGTGACCATGGCCCGCCGCGTGACGCGCAAGGCGAAGGCGGTGTTCTCGGGCGGGGTGCATCCGCATTACGTCTCGGTCGCCAGGACCATGGCGAAGTACACCGGCGACGTGCTGGACGTGACCGACCCGTGGCTGGTCGCCGAAACCGACGACGATCGGGTGATCGAAAAGATCGACGCCGATACGTCGTGCGTCGTCGTGCAGTATCCGGACATTCTGGGCCGTATCCCCGACCTGAAGCGCATCGCCGATGCGGCGCATGCGGTAAAGGCGCTGCTGATCGCGGTCGTGACCGAACCGGTCGCACTGGGCGCGATCGAGGCGCCGGGCCATCTGGGCGCCGACATCGTCGTGGGCGAAGGCCAGTCGCTCGGCGTAGGCCTCCAGTTCGGCGGTCCCTATGTCGGCCTGTTCGCCTGTTCGGAAAAGCTGGTGCGGCAGATGCCGGGGCGCCTCTGCGGCGAGACCGTCGATGCCGAGGGCAAGCGCGGCTTCGTGCTCACCCTGTCGACCCGCGAACAGCATATCCGCCGGGAAAAGGCGACGTCGAACATCTGCACCAATTCGGGGCTGTGTGCGCTCGCCTTCTCGATCCACCTGACGCTGCTCGGCGAAAAGGGGCTGCGGCAGCTGGCCGAGGTCAACCATGCCAAGGCCTGCGCGGCGGCCGATCGTCTGGCGCAGGTGCCGGGCGTCGAACTGGTCAACGACAGCTTCTTCAACGAATTCACGCTAAAGCTGCCGACCGAAGCGCGGCCGGTGGTGCGCGAACTGGCCGATCGCGGCGTGCTGGCCGGCGTGTCGCTCGGCCGGCTCTATCCGGGCGACGAGGGGCTGGCCAACGGTCTGGTCGTGGCGGTCACCGAAACCGTGACCGAGGAAGATATCGAGGCGCTTGCCGTAGCGCTGACGGAGGTACTGGCATGAGCGTGAACCAGAGCGGCTGGCGTCCCGAAATGGGCGATGCTTCGCAGGCAGCACAGGCGACCTTTACCGGCAACCGCGCGCTGATGCTGGAAGAGGCGCTGATCTTCGAGATCGGATCGACCGAAACCACCGGCGTCGACATCGATGCAGCGCCCAAGGTTGCCTCGCGTCTCGGCAACCATGCCCGCAAGGGCGCGATCGGTCTGCCCGGCCTGTCGGAACCGGAGGCGGTGCGCCACTATACCCGCCTGTCGCGGCAGAATTACGCCATCGACCTCGGCCTGTTCCCGCTGGGGTCGTGCACGATGAAGCACAATCCGCGCCTGAACGAACGCATGGCGCGGCTGCCGGGCTTCGCCGATCTGCACCCGCTGGGGCCGATCGACACGGTGCAGGGCGCGCTGGAGCTGATCCATCAGCTGGCACACTGGCTGGTCACGCTGACCAACATGGATTCGGTCGCCATGTCGCCCAAGGCGGGCGCGCATGGCGAACTGTGCGGTATCCTCGCGATCAAGGCGGCGCTGGAAAAGCGCGGCGAGGGTCATCGCAAGGTCATCCTCGTCCCTGAATCGGCGCACGGCACCAATCCGGCGACGGCGGCGTTTGCCGGCTTCACCGTGAAGGCGATCCCCGCCACCGCCGAAGGGCGCATCGATACGCAGGCGCTGAAGGACCGGCTGGGTCCGGACGTTGCCGGCGTTATGATCACCAACCCCAACACCTGCGGTCTGTTCGAGCGCGACCTGAAGGAAATTTCCGACGCGGTGCATGCGGCGGGCGGCTATGTCTATTGCGACGGTGCGAACTTCAACGCGATCGTCGGCCGGGTGCGGCCGGGCGATCTCGGCGTCGATGCGATGCATATCAACCTGCACAAGACCTTCTCCACCCCGCATGGTGGCGGCGGTCCGGGTTCGGGTCCGGTGGTGTTCTCGAAGGCGCTGACCCCCTTCGCGCCGCTGCCGTTCGTCGAGAAGCAGGGCGACCGCTTCGTGCTGGTCGAAGAGGAAACCGCCGGCGAGCATCACGCCGACAGCTTCGGCCGAATGGTCGCATTCCATGGCCAGATGGGCATGTTCACCCGCGCGCTGAGCTACATCCTCAGCCACGGCGCCGACGGCCTGAAACAAGTTGCCGAAGACGCGGTACTCAACGCCAATTACGTCCTCCGCAGCCTCGACGACACGCTCGACGCGCCGTTCGGCGACAGCGGCCCGTGCATGCATGAAGCGCTGTTCAGCGATGCGAACCTTGCCGAGGGCTTCTCGACGCTGGACGTCGCCAAGGGGCTGATCGACGAGGGCTATCACCCGATGACGGTCTATTTCCCGCTGGTCGTCCACGGCGCGATGCTGGTCGAACCGACCGAAACCGAGAGCAAGGCGGCCCTCGACCAGTTCATCGGTGCGCTGAAGTCGGTCGGCGAACGCGCCAAGGCGGGCGATGCCGCGCTCAAGTCCGCGCCGCACTTCGCCCCGCGTCGTCGCCTCGACGAAACGCTGGCGGCACGCAAGCCGGTGCTGGCGTGGAAGGACAGCGTCGCGCCGGTGGCGGAAGCGGCCGAATGATCGCCGCCGTCCCGCCCGGTCACCGGGCGGGATGATAGCGCCAGCGTCAGAGGATCGCTTCGCGCAGGCGCGGGGCCGGTTTCGCCCGGGCCCGCGCCGCATCGCACACCCGCCCGACCACGACCGCCAGCGCCATCATCGCGGCGAGCGCGACCAGTTGCGCGATATCGGCGCCGATGCCTGCCGCCTGCAGCCGGGCGATGATCGCATAGCCGATCACGGCATGGACGAGATAGAGCGGGTAGGAGATCGCGCCGAGCCACAATAATAGCGGATGGTCGAGGCCGCGGAGCCGTCCGGTTGCAATCCCGAGGAACAGCGCCATCATCGCGATCAACAGCAGCGTGGCGTGCAGACCACCGGTCAATGCCTGTACGCCCAGCATCGCCGCCGCCAGCAACCGCTGATCCTGCCAGCGAACCGTACCGCGCCAGACGGGATAGGCGATCAGCCCGACCGAGAACCAGATGCAATGTTCGGTCAGCAGGACGAACTGCAGCCAGCCCGGCGTCGGCAGCAGCCAGCACACCAACCGGACCGCGAGCCATCCGAGGACGAGCCGCTCGATCGACCGCAGCGCGCCGATCCGCCACATGATTGCGATCAGGGCGTAGAAGATGACCTCCACATTGAGCGTCCAATAGACGCCGTCGACCATCGGCACCCCGGTCAGCTTCTGCATCAGCGGCAGGTTCGCCAGCCATTCGAGCGGAGTGACTGCCAGCCGCGCCGGTCGGAACGTCCATGCGACGATGCCGGTCAGTATCATCGCCAGCCAATATTCGGGCAGCAAGCGCCGGGCACGGGCCTGCGCGAACGCCCCCAGGGTCGGCGTCCGTTCGAGCGTGGCCAGCATCGCGAAGGCTGAAATGGCGAAGAACAGCTTCACGCCGTCATCGCCCCAACGCAGTTGCAGGTGCGGCAGCGCTGTCCCCGGCACCATGAACTGGATGAAATAGCTGTAGTGGTACAGCACGACCGCCAGCGCCGCGAGGCCACGCAAGGCGTCCAGCTCCCGCAGCCGGTCGGCGGGGCGGCGGGGGGCGGTTCCTACCATTCGCCCGATGTGCGGCCACCGGAGTCAAAACCGCGTTAATCGTCGCGCCGTGGCTCCGCACGGCACCTTCCGCGGCGGCGTGGCGACGCATTGCCTGACGGAACCTTGTCCGATGCGACCGGTTGCCATCGGTACATGACCGAAACATCCACCCCCGCCGACGCGGCGACCGAGGAAGAGCGCAAGGTCGCGCTGGATCCCGAACAGGAAGAGGTGGTCGACGATCGCCGTGCCGCCTCCGCGCTGATCGTGCACGAAGTGGTCCGGCGACAGGGGATCGAGGAACTCGAACGGCCCGCCGCGTCGCTGATGTGGTCGGGCATCACCGCCGGTATCGCCATCGGCCTGTCGCTGCTGGGCAAGGCGGTGATGGAAACCGCTGTCCCCGCCGGCCCATGGACGCCGCTGCTCCAGGCGCTCGGCTATGCGATCGGCTTCGTCGTGGTGATCTTGGGGCGGATGCAGCTGTTCACGGAGAGCACGTTGTCGGCGGTCCTGCCGCTCGCGACCGATCCGTCGGTGCGCAACCTGGCGCGAACGCTGCGCCTGTGGGGCATCGTGCTGTTCGCCAATCTGATCGGCACCTTCGCCTTTGCCGGTTTCGCCATGCTCGGCGGGCTGGGGTCGGAACAGGCAGCCGAATTGCTCGAGGTAAGCGGGGTCGTGCTGAAGCATGTCGGGATGGAAGGGTTCCTGGCCGGCATCCCTTCCGGCATCCTGCTGGCCAGCGTGGTGTGGACCTTGCCAAGCGTCGAAGGGCAAAAAGTGACGCTGATCGTGCTGCTGACCGGGTTGATCGATCTGGGCGGCTTTGCCCATGTCGTCGCCGGGTCGGCGGAGATGTGGGTGCTGGTGCTGCACGGCGACATGGGCGCGGGACAGGCGCTGGCGTTCTTCGTTCCGGTACTGCTCGGCAATATCGTCGGCGGCAGCGTGCTGTTCGCGCTATTGGCCCACGCACAGGTACGGGGCGAAATCGAGGAAGATTGAACTCAGTCCTCCTCGACCATCGCGCGGACCTTTTGCCGCCCCAGCCGGTGCTCGCGCCATACGATGAACAGGCCGCTGGCGATGATGATCGGCGCACCGACCCAGGTCATCGGCGTCGGCAGCACGCCGAACAACAGCCAGCCATAGACCGTCGCCCATAGCAGGCCGGAATAGTCCATCGGCACGACGACCGCGACCGGCGCGGCGCGCGATGCGGCGGTCAGCGCGATCTGCCCCATGCCACCGACCATGCCGATCGCGACCAGGTTGGCCCAGGTCAGCCAGTCGTGCGAGCGGATGTCGAAGGCATAGGCGGTGGCGATGAACGGCAGGGTCAGCGTGGAAAACCAGAAGACGGTCGTCCCCGCCGGCTCGTCGCGCAGCTGGCGCAGCGCGATCGCGACGAGGGCGACGAACAGCGCCGCCATGAGCCCGACGAACGCCCCGAACAGCGGCACGTGCGAACTGCCCGGTTGCGACACGACCAGCACGCCGACGAAGCCGACCAGCACTGCGCTCCACCGCTGCCAGCCCGTCCGCTCTCGCAGCACCAGCGCGCCGAGCAAGGTCGCAAAGATCGGCACGGTGAACTGGAACGTGGTCGCCTCCGCCAGCGGCAGCAGCAGCACCGCGCCGAAGGTAAAGACCATGCCGACCAGTCCGATCATCGATCGGGTCAGATGCCCCTTGAACCGCGTGGTGCGAAGCGACCGCAGCCCCGGACCTGCCGCGACGAACCCCAGCACGATCGGCAGCGCGCACAGCTGGCGATAGAACATGGTTTCGGGCAGCGACGCGCCGCGCGTCTCGGCCAGCTTCACCAGTGCCGACATGGTGGACAGGAAGAAGATCGCGAGCAGGCGGAGCGCCAACCCCGTCAGGATACGGTCGCCGGGCATGGGGGGCACCTACAGGCTGTAGCGCGCCGACGCCACCCCGCGCGCGTGCCCGCGAAAGTTGCGAAGGTTGCGCAAAGTCGACCGCGAAGGAATCGCTAACCATGACGCCGTGGTGGAGGGCGGCAGCCCGCCACGGCCATCGCCATGACACGTCGACTGCGGAAGTTGACGCCGCCGGGTCGTGCGGCGCCGTGCAAGGAATGCGGTGCTACCGCATGGCGACTGTGGATCGCCGGAGCGAAGCGTATGAAATGCAACGATATTAGTCGGACTGCGGGGGCAAAGTCCTTTCCCGCCCAGCAGATCGTTCGTCCCGCGGTGCCGGTGCGCCCGCGCGCGACGTTGCTGTTCTGGCTCGCCATCGCCGTCCTGCCATGGCTGGTGATCGCCGCGATCCTGTTGGCGGGCGATTGAGCGCGTATCCCCGCTTGGCGAACGGCCCCGTTTGCCGCTATCGCGCGGTCCCATGAAGCACGCTCTCAACGTCACGCGCGAACAGGATTTCGCCGCCTGGTATCAAGCCGTCATCACCGAGGCCGATCTGGCCGAGGAATCCGGGGTGCGCGGGTGCATGGTCATCCGGCCCTGGGGCTATGGCATCTGGGAGCGGATCCAGCGGCTGCTCGACGACCGGATCAAGGCGACGGGGCATGAGAATTGCTATTTCCCGCTGTTCATCCCGCTGTCCTATTTCGAAAAGGAAGCCGAGCATGTCGACGGCTTTGCCAAGGAAATGGCGGTCGTCACCCATCACCGGCTGGTGGCGGACGGCAAGGGCGGGCTGACCCCCGATCCCGAAGCGAAGCTGGAGGAACCGCTGGTCGTGCGCCCGACCAGCGAGACGGTGATCGGCACCGCCTTTTCGCGCTGGGTCCAGTCGTGGCGCGACCTGCCGGTGCTCATCAACCAGTGGGCGAACGTCGTCCGCTGGGAAATGCGCACCCGCATGTTCCTGCGCACCGCCGAATTCCTGTGGCAGGAAGGGCATACCGCCCATGCCACGGCGGAGGAAGCGCGCGACGAGACGCTCAAGATGCTCGAAGTCTATCGCGAGTTCGCCGAAACCTGTCTCGGCCTGCACGTGATCGCGGGCGAGAAGCCGGAGAATGAACGCTTCCCCGGCGCGGTCGCGACCTACAGCATCGAGGCGATGATGCAGGACGGGAAGGCATTGCAGGCGGGCACCTCGCACTTCCTCGGCATCAACTTCGCCCATGCGCAGAACATCCGGTTCCAGAATGCCGAGGGCCAGTTCGAACACGCCAACACGACGAGCTGGGGTGTGTCGACGCGGATGATCGGCGGGGTCATCATGGTCCATGGCGACGATGACGGGCTGCGCGTGCCGCCCGCGATCGCGCCGTGGCAGGTGGTGATAGTGCCGATGCTGCGCGATGCGCCCGAGGACGAGCTGCTGATCGCCTATTGCCGCGAGTTGCAGGCGTCGCTGGCCAGGCAGACCGCGCTCGGCGAACCGGTCCGCGCGCTGCTCGACCTGAAACCGGCCAAGGCCGCCAACAAGCGCTGGGGCTGGGTCAAGAAGGGTGCGCCGGTGATCATTGAGGTCGGCGGGCGCGACATGGCCGGCGGCAATGTGTCGGTCGTGCGGCGTGACCGGCTGTACCGCGCCGATGGCAAGCTCGACAGCGCGGTCGTCGCGAAGGACGATTTCGTGGGCGAGGTCGGCGCGACGCTGGCCGATATCCAGGCGACGTTGCTGGCGCAGTCGACCGAGAAGTTGCGTGCCGCAATCGTACCGGTCGATGACTGGGCGGGGGTCGAGGCGCATTTCGCGTCGGGCGCGAAGAACCCCGGCTGGGTCGATGTCCGCTGGTCGAAGCCGACCGGCGATGCGCTGGAGGCGGTGGTGCAGCGGTTGAAGGGGCTGAAGCTCACGATCCGTAATGCGCCGTTGGGGCAGACCGGGTGTGACGATGGCCCGTGCGTGTTCACCGGTGCGCCGGCGGTGGAGCGGGTGCTGATCGGGCGGGCGTACTGACGCCGGCCCCGACGTCACCCCGGACTTGATCCGGGGTCCCGCTTCATCTCAACCGCTGGCAAGAAAGCGGGACCCCGGGTCAAGTCCGGGGTGACGACAGGGGTGGGGCTGGTCGTTGTCCACCCCCATCGCGGGCCGTATCCCCGCGCAGGCGGGGGGGCAGACGGCACGGCCAGCAAGCGCGTATCCTTGTCGCGCGTATCCCCGCGCAGGCGGGGATCCAGGCCCGCAAGCGGTAACGCGCTTGACCCTGGACCCCCGCCTGCGCGGGGGTGCGCGTGAATCAAGGCGACGTGACGTCACGCTGGGCTTGATCCGGGGTTCCGCTTTCTGTCCGGTGGTTGGGAAGAAGCGGGACCCCGGGTCAAGCCCGGGGTGACGATTGGGTAAGGGGCACGTTGTGGCAACCAGCCGGTAGAAACCATGCGTATCCCCGCGCAGGCGGGGATCCAGAGTCACTAACGGTAGCGCTTGTAACCCTGGACCCCCGCCGGCGCGGGGGTACGGCTCGGCCGGCAAGTCACAGAAGCTGCACCTCGCCTGGACCCCCGCCTGCGCGGGGGTACGGCTTATCGTCTGGTAACAGCCTCCGTCCAACCGTACCCCGGCGAAGGCCGGGGTCCAGTTACGGAATGGTTGCCATAAACTCGCTGACGTCCCCCAACTGGACCCCGGCCTTCGCCGGGGTACGGTTCGAGTAGGTCAGGACGCGACCCTCAATCCTTCAGCTTCCCCGGCACCTGCCCACCGGCCTTGCCGAGTTCCTGCAACACCGCGCGGTGCAGCCAGATATTCATCTCGGCGCTGCCGTCCTTCGCGCCGGTATAGCCCAATTCGGTGGCCAGCTCCTTGCGGTTGTCGAGGCTGGAATCGAGGTCGAGCAGCTTCATCAGGTCGACGATCGACGTCCGCCAGTTGAGCGGCGGATTGCCCTTCTGCGCCGCGATGCGTTCGATCGCGGTCATCGGATCGACCGGCTGGGGCGCGGCGGGGGCGGGTGGCGATGGAGGGGGGTCCTGGCTCTTATACACAGATACGAGGCCACGAGCCGTAGAGGAAACTGGGTGGACGTCTTCTTCGTGCAAA